>NZ_PGVC01000025.1:0-4010 GCF_002860225.1 Bacillus sp. V33-4 | reverse complement strand
TTCCGCTGCACGTCCCGTTGGATCAATCAGCTTCAGTGGATTATTGTGAACGTAAGAGTATCTGTTCAAGCTTGCAGGAATGTCTTTCCAACCTGTGAAGGTGTCCATCGTGGTGAAGCGGCCTTCATTCGGGCTGTACCATCTTGAGCCGAAATCGATCATGCCTGCTTTCGCGTCATACGATTTGCCGGTGAACCCGACGGCGTTGTATGGTGCCGCCATATGGCTGAACAGGTTGCCGAACGCATCATAGCTGTACGATCCCCGTTTTTCTCCGCTGCGGTCGGTCACATCCAGGATGTTGCCGAGTGCGTCTTCATGGTAATACAACAGTCCGCCTTTTGACTGGACATTGCCTTCGTACTCTTCCTGCTTCCTGCCGTGATAACCGAACGTCTTCCGGGCAATCGTGTGGTCTGCGCCCTGGTAATACTGGGCGAGCGGCTGTCCATGTTCGCCGTATTCTTTGAACACATCCAGTCCGTCATACAGATACTGGGTGGTTTCCTCATAAAGCGGTTTGCCCTTCCATTTTTTCAGGCTGTTTTTGTCTCCGTTGTACCACTTGCCCCAATCGTCCCATTCATCCCAATCTTTCCAATCATCCCGGTTTCCCCAGCTCCAGCCGTTACCTTTCTTGGAAAGGTGATAATAGCCCTGGGTTCTGGAGGCTTTTCTTCTGAGCGCGTCATACTCATACTCGACTTGCGAGCCGTCCGGGTAGTACACGCCTTTCAAGCGGTTGTCGGTCGTGTAGTCATACTTGATCGTGCCTTCCCTTGTTTCCTTTTCAACGAGGTTGCCGTTGGCATCATAGAAATACTTCTTGTCGCCGGCTTCCACGAGTTCGTTTAATTCATTATAACGGTATTTCGTAATTTTGCCGTCTTCATTTTGTTCAATCCGGTTGCCTGCCTCATCATATTGATACTTCGCTTTCCGGATCGACTTCTTCACATAGTCCGGCTTTTCATTCCTAGTGAAAAAAGCACTCGTTGCGACTTCGCATCGAATGCTCTGTATTATCTTCTCCATGCTAATAAACAAGGAGCCTCTCAAGGAATGCAAACTAGTTAGTATAACCAAAACCAAATAGAAATATACAAAGTTACGTTCCGACAGTTCCTCTGTTTACTTATTAGCTTTTATGGGTCAATTTCATAATTTCCCAACTGATCGAGTATATAGAAATATTTAAAGAATAATATTTTCACAGAAAAAACCTCAAGAATGTATGTACACTTGAGGCAAATATAATGTCTTTTATATTTTGTTGTTAATCTTCTCCCCTAAAACAGGCGCAATGTGAGGAACTTCGTCTAATTGAAAGCTAAACAAATTTAGTTGAGTCTCAATGAGTTCTAAAACATCATAGTAGGCATAATTTGCGCCTAGCCTAAAATGTTTATCCTCCAAACTCTTATTACTGTCTGATATGAGAGTTTGATTATACTTTTCTTGCACCTCAGAAATAATGTCAATTAAAAAATTTTTCATTTCGATTGGCACGTTTTCTATCTCCTTTTGTTTCGTAGTAAGCATGGAACACTGGATTCCTTGGCAGTTTGCTTCCCTTCGCTACCTGCACCTGTTGTAATGCTAGGTTGTAAAATAAAGCGTTAGCGCCCGATTTCCCTGTTTGCTTTTTTGTTCCTTGCCTTTCCCACCAGAGCCAAAATAAACAGGCGCTATCCCCGAAAATCGCGCTAATTTGTTGGCATTCGGAAAGCGTCTAACGTCGCCAATTTCTGCAATTAAGGCTGAAGCTGTTACGAGGTCAATCCCTGGCATCGAATCTAACTGAAAGTCTAATAAACTCATTAACTCTTTTAATTCTCTTTCCACATAGCTCATTTCCTGCTTTTTAAACGAAATATCTCGGACGATGCTTCTCACTAGAAAGTCACGTGTTTCTTGATGTTCTTTTCGCTGTGTGTCCATCTTCTTTCATCAGCTTCAATATTTCATTCGCTTTTTTCACTGAACATGTATTGTTACTGGCTTCTAATAAAAAAGTGGTCAATTTCTTCACACTTACACCGTCTAAACTTAAAGGTGACGGGTATTGTTTCCAAAAAGCCAATGCCGTTTTTCCATCTACTTCTGAGAAAAACTTCTTATAGCTCGGGTAATGATGGCTCAATTGAATATGCAGTTGGTTTTTTAAAGCACCTTGAGCTTTCACCAATGCATTTCTTCTAGTGACCAATTGTTGTATCGACCAAAATAAATCATGCGGTTTCGCGTCAGGCAAATGGTTCAGTTTGTTCAACAAAATGCGTGCAACACATTCCGCATCCCAGCTGTCACTTTTTTGTGTGGTCATATGGCTTTTTCGTTCAGCGTATGAAAGAGCTGGGTTTACTTCTTTTACAATTTGCCCGTGATCTGCTAAATACTTCGCTAACGCTCGTCCATAGCCTCCAACATCTTCTAAACCAAATACAGGTGTCAATCCTTCTTCCATCAGTTTATCATTATCCAGTAAAAACATAGAGAAGGCGGCAGGTTTATTTACAAACTTTATTTCACCTAGTTTCTCCTGCCAACAATTAATAATCACTGCCACATGGTGTTGTTTATGCAAATCCACTCCGACATACAAATGTTTCTGTTTTTCATGCATTTTCTCATCCCCTATTCAATAAAAATGAAAATGCCGGCAACCTTAGTTCGAGCGTTCACCTTACAGTGCGCATTGGTACGAAAGCCTATCCATTTTCACCGTTTCAAAAGAACTTATAAGAAAATGAGCCCTTTTTTTAAGTAAACTTTTAAATTATTGCTTCATGTTTCCCATTTGCTTGTATATGTCCGTATGTATAAATCCCTTGATAAAAGCTTTCTCGGTCTAAAATGCGTTTCACTTGTACTTTGGTAAACATTTTACCTTGCGTTGTTTGATAACCTTCCTCATTCAATGTTTCTGCCAACCTAGTCAGTGACCATTTCCTATGTAGCTGTTTAAGTTCAAACAACCGTTTAACTACTTCTGCATGACCGTTATGTATCTTTAGTTCCTTTTCACCTTTCTGCTTTTGGTAGCCAAATGTTGCCCTTCCTCCTGCATAACCACCTTCCTTCGCCTTTTTATTTCTCCCCTTCGTTAGTTTGAGGGCAATTTCAAGCCGTTGATATTGGTCTAATAACTCCATTAATCCATTGACCAAAAAAATCATTTGGGTCTTTCTTATGAATACTGTAAAATGGCTGTTCTATGCTTTTAATATCACATCCATATTTTTTCAACTCTCGCTGTATCAACACCTTTACAATATCTGACCGCCATAATCGGCTTGTATTCAGCACAACCACATAATCAATTTGGACAGACGAAAGGTGAGCCAACATTTCCTGTAAGCCCACCCTGTCAATTTCCAGTGCTTCCTCATTTAGTTTGGCACCGCTAATTCCTTCTTCTCTAAAAATATGTATCAAGTTCCAGCCTTGTTCTTTACAATATGCTTTGATTTCATCTTCTTGATATTTCAAGCTATATCCATCTCTTGCTTGCCCTTGAGTGGAGACTCGTATATACCCAACAACGTTCAACTTTTCACCCTCCCGTTACGAAAATTACAATTTATGTAACGCTTTTTAAACGAATAGCGAGTATTATACGACCGTCTCTAGTAAAAATACAACCAAAAAATTATTTGCCCTTTGCAATAAAACAACACTCTCTCACATTGCACATTGTTTTTCGCCACGAGCTTTGTCATTCTCGTTAGTTTATTGCCTGTGCCATGTTATTACTACCCCTGCCATATAAAATGTCATCTCGCCCAATTCTCACACTTTTCTTCCTAGCCCAGTATTAAAATAAAACTCCATGATGGTACTACTATCATGAGCTCTCAATTCTCAAACACAATCATTTTCGTTTTGTCCTGCTCAAATCATCCTTATTTTCCTTTTTGTTCACTTTTCCTTATGTTCCTGTATTATTTTTGTAGAGTAGAAAACAGGAATTAGATATTGTCTTCTTGTCCTCGGGTTTCAGGGTGTTC
>NZ_PGVC01000024.1:0-192558 GCF_002860225.1 Bacillus sp. V33-4 | reverse complement strand
CGGCTACGCCATTATCTGGATGAGAAGGGAAATAATTCTCCTACAAACATTTTACTCATACACGGCCTGGACCTGACAGACAAGAAGGAATCCTTAGTGTTAACGGATGCAGTAAAAAAGGAAATCTCCTTTGTTTTGCCGGAACTAAACAAGAAGGTTTTGATGGAATACGGCGAAGAATTTAAATACGTGTATTTATGGACAGAGAAGGGGCAAGGTTTTATTTGTGTTGAACCATGGATGGCCAAGACAGATGAACTGAATCGTAAAGAAGAATTGTATTTTGTAAAACCGGGAGAAGCACTGAAGACGTTTTTGACGATCACAGTGGAATGAGTTGGTGTTCGGAAAGCCAATTTATAGCATAAAAAAATTTTAATTTGAAATAATAAGCCCAAGCCGGTTTCCCAAGAACACCGGCTTGGGCTTATTTATATTCAAGATGTTAAATTTTTGTGAAATGTTCGCTAAAAAGTCATCAAGCATGAACTTTGAAGCAGGATTTACGATGTAGTGTGGCAAATAGTTGATTAGTAGGATCAATCCAGAACAAGGAGTCACCCTTAGAGAAAAGTTGACTAGAAAAATACTCATGAAAAACAGGAGGAACACAGAGATGACAAAAATGATTATTTCACCAAGCAAGTACATACAGGGACCTGATGAACTGTCAAAAATCGCATCGTACACAGCCCAATTGGGACAGCATGCTTTTATCATAGCGGATGATTTTATTATGAATCTCACAAAAGAAACGATCGCAAGCAGCTATGCCAATCAAGAGAATACCTATACAGCCGAGAAGTTCAAAGGTGAATGCTCAAAACCGGAGATCAGCCGGTTAAAAGAAATGTGTGCATCGGTAAATGCTGATGTCGTCGTTGGGATTGGCGGGGGTAAAACGCTTGATACCGCGAAAGCAATAGGTTACTACAATAGTATCCCGGTCATCGTGGCCCCTACAATTGCGTCAACAGATGCGCCAACAAGTGCGCTCTCCGTTATTTATAAAGAAAATGGCGAGTTTGATGAATATCTTTTCCTTCCGCTTAATCCAACCTATGTCATTATGGATACTAAGATTATTGCGGCAGCCCCGGTACGTCTTCTTGTAGCAGGTATGGGGGATGCTCTTGCCACGTATTTCGAAGCTCGCGCTTGTAAACGGGCTAATAAACCAGCCATGGCCGGTGCTAATGTAACCGAGGCTGCGATTGCGCTTGCAAGGCTTTGCTATGATTCTTTGATTGAAGAAGGCCTAAAAGCAAAACTGGCAGTTGAGAATAAAGGAACCACTGAAGCGGTTGAGAAAATAATTGAAGCGAATACTTATCTGAGCGGAATTGGCTTTGAAAGCGGCGGCCTTGCTGCAGCCCATGCCATTCACAATGGCATGACAGTTTTAGAAGAAGCTCACCATATGTATCATGGCGAAAAGGTTGCTTTTGGTACACTCACACAGCTTGTTCTGGAAAACGCGCCGACTGAAGAAATTGACGAAGTGGCTCAATTCTGTTTAAGTGTCGGCCTGCCGCTGACTTTAGAGGATATTGGTGTAAAAACAATCAATGAAGACCAAATTCGCAGAGTAGCAGAGCTTGCGTGTGCGGACGGTGAAACGATCTATAATATGCCTTTTAATGTCACTCCAGAGCTAGTCTATACGGCGATATTGACTGCAGATAAACTGGGTCATTATTATAAGTCTTTGAATCAATAATGATTGCATCCTATGAGGCAGGTCTGGTATTCCGGACCTGCCTTTATTCAAGATACGAGCTTCAAGGCAAGGGGTCTTGATACTTCAATTATTCAGTTTTTTAATTAGCTTCGCGGTTAGAATAGCCATAAAGATGGCGTCCGTGATCACCCCAACCAGCATCTCAGACGCGGCCAGGGCATTAGAAAGGATACCGATGGATGTGATGTCACCATAGCCTGTCGTCGTAAAGGTCGTTATGCTGTAATATAAAAAATCACCGCCGGAAAGGTTTTTACCGGTAAAGCTAAAAGCTTTATGACCTTTAATAGTGTATACAAGGAAATATAAATTTGCATATGTGATGATAATTAAGCTTAAAAGTAGAGCTGATCCGATAAATATTACCTTTAAGCTTGATTGGGAGTTTGGAATGACAACTATAAAATCAATTAGCAGATACAGGCAGATGGCTAAAAGTAATATGAGAATGGCGATTAGGAGATAGTTTCCTGTTTTTTCTTTGATTTTGTAAATAGTATTAGCGATTAACAGGAGAATCACCAAAACATTAAACATGAAATATGTAAACAATTTGTTCTTATTAAATTCTTTTTTAAGTAATTTCCTCATATTAAACCTCAGTGTAGTTATTAACCATAATTTCCCCCGTTGACTAAAATCCATTCAGGCACGATTCTAACTTGTATTATTTCCAATAGGGTTGGCACTTTGGATATATGTTCAAAATAAAAAGAATCGCCTTTTGGCTAATTTTAGCCAAAAGAACGATTCTTTTCTTGTTTATGGATTGGTGGACCATAATCCCGCAGTCTTAACGAAGACACGCGGATTCAGTTTTAGTTGAGCGACCATAAATTCAGCAAGATCCTCCGGCTGCATGACCTTTTCGGGATTGCCGTCAGTAAGATTTGTTTCAATTGCTAAATCGGTTGCTACAGTGCTTGGTGTTAAGGCACTTACACGGATATTATGCTTTCTCACCTCAAGCATGAGCGATTCGGTCAAGCCGAGCACCGCAAATTTAGAGGCGCTGTACGCGCTTGTAACAGGAGCACCCTTTAGGCCGGCTGATGAAGAAATATTAATGATATCCCCTGCTTTTTTTTCGATCATTTCTGGTAAAACAGCTCTTGTTACATTATAGACACCCATTAAATTTACCCGTACGATCTTCTCCCACTCTTCGGCTGTTAATTCAAGAAAGCCGCCAAATTTGGCAATCCCGGCATTGTTAATTAAAATATCAATTGAATTCAGGTCTGATCTGATGTGTTCCACCGCATGATGAACAGATTCAAGATCTGCTACATCTGCAACTGCTGCAGAAACATTCACACCGTATTCCGATAATTCAGCCGCTACCTTTTCGAGGTTTTCCATCGTCAGGCCCATTAGCCCGATATTGACTCCTTCTTTCGCCAACGCGATGGCTGCAGCACGTCCGATTCCTCTTCCTGCTCCGGTGATTAAAGCTGTTTTCCCATTCAATGAAGCCATCTTACAACTCTCCTTTGGCAAAAGACCAAAAATGATTTTGGCCTTTTGCGTGAATGTATCTACTCAAGATTGGCATGCCTGCCAAACATCGTGCCCGAGTCCAATCCCTTTTTCTCCATGAACCTTAAAATGACGGCATCAAAAAATATCAACAGGGTTTGCTCAAATAGAGACCCCATTGGCTGGATTGTTTTATAGTCATTTTCCGATTTATCCTTAGGTGAGCCAGGCAGTTTAATCGCGATGTCTGCTAATTGTCCAATTGTTGATTCCGGGAAAATCGTAACAGCTACAACAGTCCCGCCAATCTTTTTTGCTTTCTCTGCCATCGAAACGAGGCTTTTTGTTTCTCCTGAACCCGATCCGATGATTAAAATATCCTCTGTCTCAAAGTTCGGGGTAACCGTTTCGCCGATTACGTAAGCATCCAAGCCCATATGCATCATTCGCATCGCAAAAGATTTAGCCATCAAACCGGATCTTCCCGCACCGGCGACAAAAATTTTCTTCGCTTCAAGAATGCCGTTCACAAGCTGCTCTGCTTGTTCATCGGCAATTAAATCGATGCTCCGATTTAATTCCTCAATGACTTGAGCTAAATATTCAGTGGTATTCATAATGACCTTAACCTTGTTTAATTAATCTTTGCATTTCTGCAGCTGCGGCTTTTCTATCTTCTTTTCCTGTAATTCCGCCGCCAACAATAACAAGGTCCGGCTGGGCTTTAATTACTTCAGGAAGAGTTTCTAATTTGATCCCGCCGGCAATGGCTGTTTTCGCATTTTTAACAACACGCTTGATAGTCGCTAAATCTTCGAAAGAGTTTTGGCCAACTGCCTGAAGATCATAACCGGTATGCACACAAATATAGTCGACGCCAAGAGCATCAACTTCTTTCGCCCGGCGTTGAAGATCCTTCACTGCGATCATATCCACAAGGATTTTTTTTCCTTGTTTTTTTGCTTCTTCAACAGCCCCTTTAATCGATTCATCTTCGGCGGCTCCAAGGATCGTAACGATGTCTGCACCAGCTTCAGAAGCCTTCATCACTTCATATCCAGCTGCATCCATAATTTTCAAGTCTGCTAATACCTTTAAATTTGGAAATGCTTCTTTCATTTCTTTTACAGCTCTAAGTCCTTCATTAATGACAACGGGTGTACCAATTTCAACTATATCAATATGCTCTTCGACTTCTCTTACCAGTTCTATTGCTTCTGGGATGTTGACAAGATCTAATGCTAATTGTAGTTCCATGAATTTTCACTCCTAGTATTTTTTCTTGGTTGCACTGTAGTAATATACCCAATTTTTTTCGGTGAAATCTTTCGATGCTTCCTCAGGCCGGAATGATTGTCATTATACTATGTATGTTTTATAGTTAAAAGTACGCACTTTATTATTACATAGTGTTAAAAAGTATACTAATAAAGTTAATGAGATGGAGGGATATGAATGACACGGATGCAGGGTAAAACGTTTAACTGTGAGAAGGAGTTAACCCTTTCAGTTATTGGCGGAAAATGGAAGATGCTGATCTTGTGGCATTTAGGGAAAGAAGGAACGAAGCGATTTGGTGAATTGAAGGCACTCATTCCCGGAATTACGCAAAGAATGCTCGTTAACCAGCTTCGCGAATTGGAAGAAGACTTGATTGTAAAACGCAAAGTATATCCAATCGTCCCGCCAAAAGTGGAATATTCACTGACCGATGAGGGCAGGAGCCTGATGCCAATTCTTGACTCGATGTACCAATGGGGAAAGAACTATATGGAGAATGTCATGGAGAAACAGCCGGAATATGTTTCACTAAAGGACAATTCCACAACGAACTGAAGCTCTATTGCAAACAATAAATTGTACTAGTCCAAACAGGGATAATCAAAATAAAAAGAAAACAGAGGTAATAACATGTTTGTAGTAAAACTATATGACAAAGCTGCAGTTTGCGAGCATATCGGGCGTTTTGATGATCTTAAATCTGCAGACGAATCGGCGAAAAGAGGGCTGAATTACAGCAAAGTAGCGATCGTCTATGAAGGAGAAATGCCTGTTAAACTGTATGACAACGGTGAATATAAGGACGGATTTCCTTTAGGAGTTGGAAGCTATTAGAGCTGTTATGCTCCAGTTATCCGGCGGCTTTAACGCTTTGTTATCCAGTCCGGATCAATTTTGAAGCAAGCTGGAAAGAGGGAAAAAGATATGAAAATCAGTATTTTAGACCAATCGCCAATTTCTTCTGGAAAAACAGCAGGACAAGCATTACAGGCCTCTATGCACTTGGCGCAAATGGGAGAAAAGTTGGGTTATTCACGGTACTGGATCGCTGAACACCACGATTTGCCGGGACTGGCATGTTCAGAGCCAGAAGTGATGTTAGGATATGTTGGCGCAAACACGAAAAAGATCCGGATTGGATCTGGTGCCGTTTTACTGCCGCACTACAAACCATACAAAATTGCTGAAACGTTTAATATGCTTGCCACGCTGTTTCCAGATCGAATTGATATTGGAATTGGGCGGGCACCGGGTGGTTCCGCTGAAGTAACAATGGCGCTGTCGGATAATTTTTTGGAGCAAGTTCGAAAAATGCCCGAACTGGTTAAAAACCTTCTCCATTTTTTAAACAACGATTTTTCTGCTGATGAAATGTTTTCAAAAATATCTGCAGCTCCTCTTCCTGCGGTCTCGCCTCAACCATGGATTCTTGGAACAAGTGAAAAAAGCGCCATTCTTGCTGCGGAACATGGAACTGCCTATGCTTTTGGACATTTCATGAGCGAAAAAGAAAGACCGGATATTTTGAAACAGTATACTGCAGATTTTAAAGTGAATGGCATGCTAAAACGTCCTGCATCGATTCTTGCTGTTTCCGCCATTTGTGCAGAAACAACCGAAAAAGCAGAAGAACTCGCATTGAGCGGCCGCGCTTGGCAAACTCAACTGGCAAAAGGCGAAGGCAAGAACGGCATACCTTCTGTGGAGGAAGCAAGACAATACTTAAATAGCGATGATCACCAAAGTATCGACAATAGCAAAAGACAAATGGTGGTCGGCAATCCGCAGGAAGTCAAAGCTGAACTTCAAGAACTGCAAGCTGTATACGAAGCGGATGAATTAATGATTGAGACGATTACACACAGCTATGAAGATCGGATTCGTTCCTATGGATTAATTGCCGATCAAGTTTTATCATCCCGCCCTGAATGATCCAGCAGGCGTCTATTTTTAATGCTTTTCAGTTTCCATATAGATCGTAGCGGGTAAACAAAAATATGTAATGTTTTAAAGATTAAATAATTCAGTCGAATCGCTCCTTTTGAAGCACAACCTTTGACATTACAAACTGTATCAAATAAAATTACAGTAAGCTTCATTAGGAGGATATCGTAAGTGAACAGTGAATTTACTATAGCCGTGCATAGCTTGGTTTACTTGGCTTATCTGCCTGGGCGTATGGCTAGCAGCGAGCTGATTTCGAAAAATGTATCAACACACCCTGCCAGAATTCGCAAAGTCATGAGCTGCCTGCGTAAAAATGGATTTGTGAAGACAAAAGAGGGGATTGGGGGCGGCTATATTCTCAACAGCAACCCGCACGAAGTAACGTTGGCGCAAATTTATCGGGCCATTTCACATGGGGCTGTGAAGCCGCACGGGTGCACTGGGGATCCAGAACAGGACTGTCCGATTTCATCGAATATCCCGGAAGTGATGGACGAAATTTTTAATGAAGCAGAAGTCTCTTTAGTAAAATACCTGGATCAGGTTACGATTCATTCTGTACTGGAGAAAATTAAACAGTGTCACTGATATTGATTTGATTTTTATTCTAAGTGAGTGAATTTTATAAAACAATTCTTTAATTGAAGAACGAACAATTATGTGAAATTAAGATATTATTATTCGTTTCTACGGCATTGTGTTGTTTATTTAGATAACTTCATTCGTTTTTCGGTTTAGCTTATAACAATGAAATTCACGTAAGTGTAATATTTTTTGTTACAGATAGATCATAACTTTTCAGTGCATTCAACATATGAAACTAAAATTCTTGAATGGATGGTGAATGTTAATGACGGCGACTAACAAAGGGTTTGAAATAGGCGATTGGGTCAAGGGGAAGTCACGAAATGGAGAGTTAATCCGCGGTTATATCGAAACGATTGACCCTATAAACGGAATTATCAAAGTGAACGTGTTGGACAGCGATAATGATAAATCGATTGGAAAAACGGTTGCAACGTTAAGCAGATGGGTTGCAAAATTATCCGTAGCGGAGAAAAGGGACGAAGAAGAACTTGGCTACTTGATCGATCTTGCGCTGATTACAAATGATGAGCCATGGTTTATGGAATTGACAACGGAATTATCAGCTCTGAAACAGGCTTCAAAAGAAACACAACAAAAAGATCCTGCCACTCTGACTTTCACAAACCGTCTGGGTTAAAAAAGGTTGTCAGGAACCCTTTTAAATTAAGAATTTTTTTAGTGGGACATAAGGGGCACTAATAATGGCAATTTTAAATATTGCAGAGCATGTTGATATGACTATGGCTTGGAGGAATTGAATGATGGCATTGAAGATAAAGGTTTATTCAGACTATGTTTGTCCCTTTTGTTTCCTCGCAGAAAAACCTCTTGAAGAAGCAATAAATGGAAAAGATGTCGAAGTGGAATGGATGCCGTACGAGCTGCGTCGATATCCGAATGAGACGTTGCTGCCTGAGGGAGATTACTTACGAAATACATGGAAACAATCGGTTTATCCAATGGCTGAACGTCTCGGGATTCCGATAGTGCTTCCAAAAGTATCACCGCAGCCTTATACACATTTAGCCTTTGAGGGCTTCCAATATGCGAAGGAACATCGAAAGGGAAATGAATATAACGATCGTATGCTTCGTGCCTTCTTTCAGGAAGAGCAGGATATCGGGAATATTGACATTTTAACAAAGCTGGCAGGGGAAGTGGGCCTCGATGAAAATGAATATCGACAAGCTCTGGAAACGAGAAAGTATAAAGAGCAACATCAAAAAGCCCTCCAGCACGCTTACACAGAAGCAAATATCACAGCCGTCCCTACCTTTGTGATTGGTGATACTGTTCTCTCAGGTGTTCGTTCGAAGGAGACGATTGAACAAGCTATCGAGGAAGAACTAAAAAAACAACTGTCTGATGACCAATTTTTTGAAGGAATGGCTTGCGGGATCGATGGCTGTTAATTGAAAATATAAAGTTCACCCATTTATGCAGGGGATTGTGGTTAACGCAATCCCTTTTTTGCGTGCATAGAAATCTATGAAAGATTGCTGATACTTTTAGGTGAAAAGCTCAAAAAATAATTTAATTGAGTTATAATGTAAGTGCTTACATAATTGATTGGGGGAAGAATAATGAAGGCACAGCAAACTCTATATGTAAACGAGTTTACAAATGGCATTTTGGATCCGAAACAAGAAATGCTCGGTCCCGTTATCGACGGGGGACACATCATTGCAAATACGACCCCGGGTTGTTGGGGCCCGATGATTACTCCATGTATTCGTGGCGGACATGAGGTCACGAGGCCGGTATTTGTTGAAGGAGCAGAAGTAGGCGATGCGATAGCGATTAAAATCAAATCGATTCAAGTGACTTCGTTGGCAACATCCTCAGGAAATGATAAACCGGTAGATGGGCGATTCCTTGGTGATCCATTTGTCGCAGTAAAATGTCCGGGCTGCGGAGAACTCTATCCCGATACCAAAATTGTCGGCACAGGTCCTGAGGCGATTCGCTGCACAAATTGCGGTGAAGATGTTACACCATTTGTGTTTACGAATGGATACACGATTGCCTTTGACGCAAAACGCAATGTGGGCGTTACACTAAACAAAGAGGCTGCAGAAGAAATTGCTAAAGACGGCCGCTCATATATGTCAACGCCTGAGAACTCGGTCCAAAACCCGATTGTCACTTTTGCCCCTCATGATTTAGTTGGAACGGTCGCTAGACTTCGCCCATTTTTGGGACAGCTTGGCACAACCCCGTCAAGACCATTGCCAGACTCCCATAATGCAGGGGACTTTGGGCAATTTTTAGTGGAGGCTCCACACGAATACGGGATTACAAAAGAACAGCTGGAGGATCGGACCGATGGCCATATGGATATCAACAGGGTCCGTGAAGGAGCTGTACTGATTTGCCCTGTAAAAGTACCGGGCGGCGGCGTCTATATCGGTGATATGCATGCAATGCAAGGCGATGGTGAGATTGCAGGGCATACCGCCGATGTCGCAGGAATCGTAACGCTCGAAACAAAGGTTATGAAAGGGTTGGAGCTAGATGGCCCTGTGTTGCTTCCTGTTGCAGAAGATCTGCCGTATTTAGCCAAACCAATTACAAAGAAAGAGAAAGAATCCGCGCAGGCTCTTGCCGGGCAATGGGGTGTGAAGGAATTAGAAGAATCACTGCCGGTTTCTTTTATTGGAACAGGCGCGAATCTTAACGAGGCAACCGAAAATGGTTTAAAGAGGGCGGCAGATGTATTTGGGATTACTGTACCTGAAGTAATGAACCGGGCAACGATTACAGGTTCAATCGAAATTGGCCGTCATCCCGGAGTGATCACCGTGACATTCCTGGCCCCGATCCACTATTTGGATAAAGTTGGCTTAACTGATCTTGTAAGGGCTCAATATAGCGAGTTCCTTGATTAAAAGGCTGATAATTGATCATCCGAGTTGAAGATGTACTGTGAAAGTCGACGATAAGGTAGTCAAAGTTGAAGATATATTTGATAACTTGAAGATAAAATGGGGGAAGTTGATGATATATAGTGAAGTTGACGATAAAGTAGTCGAAGTTGAAGATAAATCAGCAAAGTCGACGATAAACTGATCAAGGTTGATGAAATAATAAAACAAAAAGGCTGCCGATCATGCATTCAGCAGCCTTTTCTGTTCATAATTGATTTAGCACGCGTCACGCTGATCTGCTAAATCTTCACTACGATCCTGCCTCGCGCCTGTCCTTTTAAAATGGAAGGCAATGTTTCTGGCAATTGTTCAAGGGTGATTTCTTTTTGCATGTTATCTAAAAGGTTAGCCGGTTTGAAGTCGGCTGCCATGCGGTTCCACAGTTCTTTTCGGACATCCATTGGGCAATAAACAGAGTCAATCCCGAGTAAATTGACACCGCGCAGAATAAATGGGAATACCGTAGCCGGCACATCCGTTCCGCCGGTTAAGCCACTTACCGCAACAGCCCCGCCATAGCTTAGTTTGCTCAAGATAGCAGCAAGAGTATTTCCACCGACTGGATCAACAGCCCCGGCCCATAGTTGTTTATCTAGAGGTTTAATTTTTTCATTGTAAACATCTTCTCGAGAGATAATCTCTTTCGCACCGAGCTTATGTAAAAAATCGTGTTCATCAGCTTTACCAGTACTGGCAACCACTTCATATCCCAGCTTTGCAAGCATTGAAACCGCTAAACTTCCAACGCCCCCTGTTGCTCCTGTTACAAGCACTTTACCTTTATCAGGCGTTAACCCGTTGTCTTCCAGGCGCTGGATCGAAAGTGCTGCTGTAAAACCGGCCGTACCGAATACCATTGCTTCTTTTAAGGTTAAATTTTTTGGCAGTGGAACAATCCATTCCCCGGGAATGCGTGCATACTCACTATAGCCTCCATAGTGGGAAACGCCGATATCATAGCTCGTTGCGATCACTTCATCCCCTTCGTTAAAACGGGGGTCCTGAGAAGACACAACGACTCCGGCTAGATCAATCCCAGGTATAAAGGGGTACGACCTGACAATTTTGCCATTAGGAGTGCCAGCCAAGCCGTCTTTAAAGTTAATACCGGAATAAGCAACCTTGATTGACACATTAGCTTCAGGCAGCTCGTTTAAAGAAATACTTTTGATATCAACTGAAAAATCACTTTCGGTTTTATTAACCATTAATGCTTTAAACTGTTCAGACACACTAAAAACTCCTTTCGTATATAGGAAATGAACTGTAAATTACCAGTGGATTCCTCTCCATCTTACTACATTTTTAAAAAGGATGATGATGATTTCGATTCTATCTTAGTTATTTTTAATGAGATTGTGACAATTCCTTTAACTGTGCCAGGTGTGAATAAAGCTGCTCTTTAGGGGTATAATCAAACTACATATTAGATTCATCACTTTACGAGGAGGTCACAGAGTGGTAGACCTAGGACTATTAATTATCCGTGTTGTTGTTGGTCTTTACTATGCAGCACATGGTGCCCAAAAAGCCTTCGGTTGGTTTGGCGGGGGAGGGCCTGAAGGAACAGGTGCTTTTTTTGACCAAATCGGAATTAAACCAGGCAAAAAGATGGCTTTATTAGCCGGTTGGGGTGAAGTTATCGGGGGTATTTTGTTCTTACTCGGGTTTTTAACGCCTTTGGCTGCGATTTTAATTATTATTCCGATGATTGTGGCGATCAAAACGGTTCATGGCAAAAATGGACTGTTTTCTGACAAGGGTGGAATCGAATATACTGTTGTGCTGATAGCGGTTGCGTTAGGAATCATGCTGACCGGTCCCGGTGCCTTCTCATTGGATGCGGCTTTTGATATAACTTTCTGGTAAACACATCTGTGAGGAACGGGTTTAAAAGGAAAACTCATCAAAGCTAAAGCCACATCGGGCTTTAGCTTTTAAGATATATCCCCTTGGTTGTTTTTCTGATTTTCCAGATGTTTTTTGCCCCATTCCCCCATCCTGTCCAATATCGGGATAAAACTCTTACCTGTAGGTGTGAGAGAATATTCTACTTTAGGAGGGATTTCTTTATAAACTTCCCTGTGAACAAACTTGTCCTGCTCTAATTCTCTTAACTGGCGGGTCAATATCCCTTTTGAGATTCCGGGCAATAGTCTTTGCAATTCACTAAACCTTCTTGTTTGTTTGCTTAAATGCCAGAGAATAATAATTTTCCATCTTCCTGCAATTAAGTTTTGTGTATGTGTAACAGGACAAATCTCTTCCTGTCCGGCAGGAAGTTCTCCTTGAAAATGAATTCGGGCCATGGATTATTCCACTCCTTCTCAATGGTACTATTTTTATTACTATGTTATAAAAAAGAGCCTACTTTAAAAAAATGGTCTAGTAACATAATATATGATTATACTTGATAATCCATCCAAGTACTAAATAAAAAAGGAGCTGACATATTCGATGTCAAAAATTGTGATCACTGGAGCAACGGGAGAACTTGGCCAGCTTATTGTTGAACACCTGCTTGAAAAAGTATCTGCAAATGAAATTGCAGTCAGCGTTCGGAATATAGAAAAAGCCGCTCCTTTTGCAGACCAGGGAATTGAAGTCCGCTACGGAGACTATGATGATCCAGCTTCGCTTGAAAAAGCATTTGCTGGTGCTGCTAAGCTGCTTCTGATATCAACACCGGAAGACGAAGCTGTAGCACGTATCCGTAAGCATGTTACTGCAATTGAAGCGGCTAAAAAAGCAGGAGTAGAACATATTTTATATACAAGTTTTGCTTTCGCTGATAAAGGTGCTTTTCCTGTACTTGGCAATGTTCACCTGGCAACCGAATACACTCTTCGTGTTTCAGGTATCCCATTTACGATTTTACGAAACGCTTTTTATCAAGAAGTGTTTGTTAACCCAAGCCTCCAAGCATTCATTGACAGCGGTGTAATTGTTACTTCTGCTGGAAAAGGAACAATTAATACGGTAACGCGCAGTGATTTGGCGTTAGCAGCAGCGACCGTCCTTGCTGAAGACGGACATAAAAACAAAGTTTATGACTTAGCATCATCTGTAACCTGGAATTATGACGACTTAGCCGAAATTCTTACCGATGTTTCCGGTAAAACGGTCATCCACCAATCTGTATCAGACTCTGAAGTTTTAAACGGAATGCTCAATGCTGGTGTTCCAGAGGGGCTCGCCCACTTCCAGATTGCACTTTATCAATCAATAGCGAGTGGGAAAGAAGGCAATACTTCCAATGATTTAGAAACATTGATTGGAAGAAAACCTACTTCAATCCGCGAAAGCATCACTCAATTTTTCAATAAGTAATGATCGCAGGGGAGCTTAAACGGCTCCCTTGATAAAAAAACATGGATGAAACAAATGCAAATTCACAGTTGTCATCATAAATATCATCAACGAAACTCGCAAAAGGAGAACAATGCATGAATGAAAAAAGGGTGATAGGTGAAAAGGCTGCCGAATTTGTAAAGGACGGGATGATTGTCGGGCTTGGAACGGGTTCCACGGTTTTTTATACGATTGCCAAGCTTGGACAGCTTCTGCGGGACGGACTCTCGCTTAAAGGGGTTGCCACGTCCGTTCAAACAGAAAAATTAGCAAGACAGTGGGGAATTCCCCTTGTCGGCTACAGTAGTGTAATAGATGAAATTGACGTTGCGATAGATGGAGCGGACGAAGTCGATTCTGAATGGAATCTGATAAAAGGAGGCGGCGGTGCCCTTGTACGGGAAAAAATGATTGCTAAAACGGCAAAAGCTTTCATTGTTATTGCCGACTCTTCAAAATTCGTTGGAAAGTTAGGGGATTTTCCTCTCCCGGTAGAGGTTGTCCCATTTGGATATGAGATGACACGGAAACATCTAGCTGGATTTGGATGTGAACCAAAACTGCGCGAGATTTACGACACTCCCTTTAAGACAGATAACGGAAATTATATTTTTGACTGCAGCTTTCCGGAAATACTCGAGCCTGCAGCGTTAGAACGCGACCTGAATTTAATTCCTGGAGTTGTTGACAATGGATTGTTCGTAAAAATGGTCGACACTGTCATTACGTTGGACTCGAATAGGAACATTATCATTACAAAATAAGAGAACTTAGAAAGGGACAAAAGAAGTTCTTTTCAGTAAAATAAATATTGATCTAGAACTGAACATCCCGCGAAAGCAGGATTTTTTATTTTTTACGACAATAATGCCATAATATAAAACAGAAAACATAGAATAGGGGACAACCAGGATGAAATGTAAAATTAACCGTAATGCAGCGAAAGAACTAAAAAAGATGTTGAGCAGTGAAGAAGCAGAAGGTAAAATGATCCGCGTATACGTTTCTTTGCACCATGGCGATCACGCCCACTTTGATTTAAAGCTTGATACACCAACAGAGCACGATGAAATCGTCAAGACAGATAAAGACATTGATATCCTCCTTGACAAACGTGAAGATTTTCTGGACGGTGTCTGGATCCAGTACTTTTATGTAGGTGAAGAGGGATTTGTCATCACAAATCCATCAAAAGGAACACACAACCATTAAGTTTGGTTACGGTGATAAAGGAAAAAAGAGTGAAATCCGCCAAGGATTTCGCTCTTTTTACACTAGGGCAATAAGTATATCTCATTAAAAGGAGGATCGGTCAGTTTCGATTTACGCAACCTTCCTTCATTAACAAGATCCACCAATCCCTGCTCAATATCAGAAGGGTTTACCGCAAAAATATCAGCCATTTTTACTGTCGATAGAGACATGTATTTTGGTTTTTTTGATGATGAATGGATCATTGTCTCCACTCTTTGAAAAAGCTTTTCCTTCTCCATGCAAGCCTTCCTTTCTATTTATAAATCTTTTTAATAACATTCCCAAAACGATCAAAGAAATGACAACAAAGAACATATATTGATCCAATCACGAAAATTATCCTAACTTTTCCTAATAAAACTCGAAAAAAAGCAGATAGTAAGAAGTGAATTTAAGTAGGAGGGAACCTCAATGGCGTTTCATAGTCCCCCGCGCATTGCCCAATTAGCAACAGAGATCGGGATTCGGAAAGCGACATTACCGATTCGGAGCATGCTTGTATTAGGGTTTTTGGGCGGAGCATTTATCTCTTTGGGCTATCTGTTAGATATAAGGGTGACAGCGGATTTACCGAAAGACTGGGGAACGTTTGGGGCCTTTTTAGGTGCGGCAGTCTTCCCAATGGGACTCATATTAATCGTCGTTGGCGGGGCGGAGTTGTTAACGGGAAACATGATGGCCGTTTCTATGGCTTTCTTATCAAAGCGTATCTCGTTAACCCGCCTGTTACGCAATTGGTTTTGGATCACAATCGCCAATTTTATCGGATCGCTCTTTGTCGCTTATTGCTTTGGCCATATCGCCGGTCTGACAGACACTGGTCCATATTTAGAGAAGACAGTCGCAATCGCAGGGGCAAAGCTGGATGAAGACTTTTGGGAAGCGTTTTTTTCAGCGATCGGTTGTAACTGGTTGGTCGGTCTCGCGATCTGGCTATCGTATGGTGCCGAGGATGTTGCCGGGAAAATACTTGCTGTCTGGTTTCCGATTATGGGATTTGTCGCGATTGGATTTCAGCACGTTGTCGCCAACATGTTCGTCATTCCGGCTGCGATATTCGCAGGCCATTTTAGCTGGGGCGACTACATATCAAATTTCATTCCGGTATTTATTGGAAATATGATTGGAGGGGCTGTTTTTGTAGCGGCACTGTACTGGATTGCTTACAAAGATTACGCAGCCCCGGAGGCATGAGGGAGACAATCTGATAGTTAGGAGAAGTGATGATGACGGAAACAATGTTCACAGTGCAAATTAATGGAGAAGTGTACTCCGCTAAACCTGGACAAACGATTCTGGATGTTGCCAAGGCACAGGATTTATTTATTCCTAGTATTTGCTATCACCCGAATCTTGGAACAATTCAAACGTGTGATACATGTCTTGTCAATGTGGGAGGAAATCTGGTTCGCTCCTGTGCGACAAAAGTGGAGCAGGGAATGGAGATTGATACCTTCTCCAAGCCGGTTAAAGAGGCTCAGGACGAAGCAATGTCCCGAATTTTAAAAAATCATGAATTGTACTGTACAGTCTGCGATAACAACAATGGAAACTGCACGGTCCACAACACGGCCGAGTACATGGAGATTGAACACCAAAAATACGAATTTGAGGCGAAACCATATCCACCGGACCTTTCGCATCCGATGTACCAGTATGAACCAGATCAGTGCATTCTATGCGGAAGATGTGTCGAAGCCTGCCAGGACTTACAGGTCAATGAGACGCTGTCGATTGACTGGAACCGGGAAGTGCCCCGGGTTATTTGGGATAACGATGTTCCGATTGATGAGTCCTCCTGTGTTTCCTGCGGCCACTGTGTAAATGTGTGCCCGTGCAATGCCTTAATGGAAAAATCGATGATTGGCAAAGCTGGCTATTTAACTGGGATTCCACCAAAGATATTGGCGCCGATGATCGATTTAACAAAGGAAGTCGAGCCAGGATATAAGGAGATTTTTGCGATATCGGAAGTGGAAGCAGCGATGCGCAAAGCCCGTATTAAGAGGACAAAAACGGTGTGCACATACTGCGGAGTCGGCTGCAGCTTTGAGGTTTGGACAAAGGACCGGGAAATTCTCAGGATCCAGCCCACCGAAGAGGCACCGGTTAACGGTATCTCCACTTGTGTGAAAGGTAAATGGGGCTGGGATTTTATCAACAGTCCTGAGCGTTTAACAAAGCCGTTAATCCGCAGGGGAGAGGAATTTGTGGAAGCAACCTGGGATGAGGCTCTGAATTTGATTGCCAACAAGCTGACTGAGATCAAAGAAAAGCATGGCCCGGATTCGATCGGATATATTGCATCTTCGAAATGTTCCAATGAGGATAATTATGTGTTCCAAAAATTTGTCCGTGCAGTAATGGGATCCAATAATGTCGATAACTGTTCCCGCTACTGCCAAACACCGGCAACTGCCGCTCTAATGCGGACGGTTGGATTGGGAGGCGATACCGGCACGATCAGGGATATCGCTTCAGCCGAGCTTGTCCTCGTTGTTGGTGCAAACCCTGCTGAATCCCATCCGGTTTTATCGACACGCGTGAAACGTGCCCATAAATTATTCGGGCAAAAGCTGATCGTTGTCGACTTGCGGGAGCATGAACTGGCGCAGCGGGCAGATCTGTACGTCCATCCGAAGCCAAGCACGGATCTTATTTGGTTAAATGCCGTGACCAAATATATTCTTGACCAAGGTTGGGAAGCTAAGGAGTTTCTGGCAAGCAGGGTTAACGGTTTGGAAAAATATATAGATTCCCTTGAGAAATACACGCTTGAGTATGCCGAAGAAAAAACTGGAATTTCCCGGGACACTTTAATTCAAATCGCGACGATGATCCATGACGCGAAAACGGTATGTGCCCTCTGGGCAATGGGCATAACTCAGCACACGGGAGCAACCGACACAAGCACGGCGATCTGCAACCTGTTATTAATTACCGGCAATTACGGTCGTCCCGGAACAGGAGCTTACCCGCTCAGGGGTCATAACAATGTTCAGGGGGCATGCGACTTTGGCTCTTTGCCTGCATGGTTCCCTGGTTATGAACCCGTACAAGACCAACAGGTTCGGGAGAAATATGAAGAAGCATGGGGTGTGTCGCTCCCGGCCGATCCAGGCATGAACAACCACCAAATGGTAGAAGGAATTGATAAAGGCAAGCTCAAGGCTCTTTACCTTTTTGGAGAAGAAATGGCCCTGGTTGACTCCAACTCAAACTATGTTGAATCGAATTTCGAAAAGCTTGATTTTTTTGTTGTCCAGGACATCTTCTTCTCAAGGACTGCCCAGTTTGCTGATGTTGTTTTGCCAGCTGCTCCAAATCTTGAAAAAGACGGCACATTTGTCAATACCGAACGCCGCATCCAGCGCTTTTATAAAGTCTTCGAACCGCTGGGAGAAGCAAGACCCGATTGGGAAATCTTTCAGGATCTGGCGAACCGGCTCGGAGCCAATTGGAAGTATGAACACCCTGGTGAAATTATGGAGGAAGTAGCCAAGCTCGCACCGCTGTTTGCCGGCGTCAGTTACGATCGGCTTGAAGGCTGGAACAGCCAGTTGTGGCCAGTCGCTCCAAACGGGCAGGACACCCCGTTGCTGTATACAGAGCGGTTTGGCTTTCAGGATGGCAAGGCGAGACTTGTTCCGGTTGATTGGACAGAGCCGTATGAACCTGGTGAGGAATACGATCTCCATCTCAACAATGGACGGATCCTTGAGCACTTCCATGAAGGCAATATGACGTACCGCAGTGAAGACATCACACACAAAGTGCCTGAGCCATGGCTGGAGGTCTCCCATGAGCTTGCCAAGGAAAGAGGCCTGAAAGACGGTTCATTGGTACGGCTTACCTCACCATACGGGCATACTGAGATCCGCGTGATCGTTACTGACCGGGTGCAGGGTAATGAACTCTATTTCCCAATGCACTCACCGGAAATTATTTCGGCTGTCAATCGCTTAACAAGCAGCTACCATGATTACATCACCCACACTCCAAGTTATAAGGAAATGAGTGTGAAAATGGACGTATTGGAAGTGGAAGGACACCCGCCGCTTCCAAGGGAAAATTTTCGTTATGGCAACCGTGTGCCGCAAATCAGTGTGAGGGTTGAAGAAAAATGGAAGCGGGCTGATTTTACACCAATACCGGAAATGTTCGAAATGGGAGGTGATGAGTATGGCGAAGGCAATCAGGCAAATTAAGCAGGCCATTCCCAACCCTGCGGAGGAACAGGCCCAGGCCATCTCGGATATTTTAGAGGAGCTCACGAAAAACCGCGAAGCGATTATGTCGACGATAGGGATTTTAAAAGGCTTGCATGAAATGAGGGTCCTTGAGATTGTGCATGGGCTCATCGACCAGCGTACCGAAGTAGGGGTTATCGCGATTCAGCAAATCAATCAGCCGGAAATGCATAATACAATCAAAAATGGCATGGGTGCATTTAAATTCCTTGGCAGTTTGCAACCCACCCAGCTTGAAACCATTCTTGACGGAGTCGGCCTTGGCTTGAAACGCTTATCCAAGACCGGGCAACAGGGCGAGAAGCAGACAATATGGAAAATGAGAAGGAGGCTGCGCAGCCCCGAGATCAGGGCCGCAATGACGACAATGGTTGATTTCCTTGAAGGAATGGGACAAGCATTTCTGAAAAATAAGCAAAATAATCAATAGGAAAAGGGGGAGATGATGTGGAAACAGGCGTTTTTTTCGTGAAAAATATGTCCAATCAGCAGGATGCAAATAAAGTGTTGAATGCCTTGCTTGATGTATGGGGAATCGGCAGAGCTGAGGTCCATTTAGAAAACCATCAAGCCGTATTTACTTTCGATAAACGAATGGCATCTTATGAAGACTTTCAATATGCACTTGTTGATAGGGGTTACCAGGCTGAACCGGTTGAAAATTATCGGGTCGAAAAATAAGTTTTAGGAGGGAAGCGCTGATGAAAACATGTGAAGTATGCGGATTAACTGAGGAAGCAGAACATGATGAGGCAACAAAAATGGAAGGTACATTGTTGCATGTTTGCCAAGACTGTCAAAATGACCGCAAATTGGATTATCTACAAAATGATTTCTTTTAAACTAATTAAGGGGATGTCCTTTAATGGTGGGCATCCCCTAAGCCAGGCTATAGGGCCTTGTTAATGATTACTTTACAAGAAGTACAAAGCATAAAGAGGTCGTGGCCGTGGAAAAACCGATAGAAGTGAGACGAGACATTCTGCGTTATGGAGACGGTGAATTGAACAGGGTCGAAGATACGATTGTGACCGAGTACCCGATTACTATCAAAATCAATGGCGAGGAATTTGTGACGATCGTCTGCACTCCTGAATATATCGAAGATTTGGTAACAGGTTTTTTGGCATCGGAAGGTATTATTCGCCGCTATAAAGATATCGAAGAGATATGGGTGAAGGAAAAAGATGGATTTGCTTATGTGAAAACTTCCAGGGTCAACCCTTATTTCCGCGATTTTCAAAGCAAACGCTATATAACTTCATGCTGCGGAATGGGACGGCAGGGCTTTGTATTCGTAAACGATGCTCTGACTGCCAAAAAGATGGAGCGAATCACCGTATCACTTTCTGTTGACGACTGTTTTCAGTTGATGAATCATATGCAACAATCGGCCACTACTTTCCATCATACTGGTGGCGTCCATAATGCCGCTCTGGGAGATGGAAATGGAATTTTGCTTGGAAGAATGGATATCGGGCGCCATAATGCACTTGATAAAATTTATGGCTATTGCTTAAGAAATGACATTGCCATTGATGATAAGAGCCTCGTATTCAGCGGCCGAATTTCATCAGAAATTTTATTAAAAGCGGCAAAAATCGGTTGTGAAGTGATATTGTCAAAATCAGCCCCGACTGAACTCGCTTTGCAATTAGCAGAGCAATTGGGGATTACCATAGTGGGTTTTATCCGCAACAAATCATTAAATGTTTATACACATCCGGAGCGGATCAGGGATATTTAATGCGCTTGAACTGTTTCCAAGATTTGAAGCTATATCTTCTCTCTTTAGAAGAATAGCTCTTTTTCATTTCTAAAAAAATCAGTCCGAAGCTTGCATAATAGATGATATTGAAATTGAAAACTATAATAGGTTGGTATGGTAAGTAGACCATTATTGTCATGCTATTTATAGAGGAAGAAGGTAATTTGTTTGAAATTGAGTGTTCTGGACCAATCTGTTATCAGTAAAGGAGGAAATGCAAGCTCAACATTCCGAAACACTGTGAAACTTGCTCAAACAGCAGAAGAGCTTGGATTTATCCGTTTTTGGGTGGCTGAACACCATAATACGAACGGGTTTGCAGGCTCAGCGCCTGAAATTCTAATTTCTCATCTTGCTTCGAGGACGAAAAAAATCCGCGTAGGCTCGGGCGGGGTTCTGCTCCCGCAATACAGCCCTTATAAAGTAGCTGAAAATTTCAAGGTTTTAGAGGCATTATTTCCGAACCGCATCGACCTCGGAATTGGGCGTTCACCTGGAGGCTCGCCATCTACCCGGTTAGCGCTGACAGATGGGTTAAGAAAAAGTATGAATGACTTCCCGCAACAGGTCAAAGACCTGCAAGGATTTTTAAACAACAGCTTGCCTGATGCTCACCAATTTCACGATGTTCATGCCTTCCCAACAACAGAATCGCTTCCGCAAATGTGGCTTTTGGGAGTAACACACCGGGGTGCGCGGGTTGCGGCTGAAAACGGCACAGCGTTTACTTATGGCCATTTCATTACTCCTGTTAACGGGCAAAGAGCGATGGACCAATATCGAAATGACTTTCAACCATCTCAATATTTAACGGTACCAACAGCAAATGTCTGTGTTTTTGTCGTTTGCGCCTCGACAGAAGAAAAAGCTGAGGAGATGGCACTGAGCCAGGATATGTGGCTGCTGGCGGTGGGAAATCAGACAGATACAAGTATCCCTTCGATCGAAGAAGTGAAAAGCATGAACTTAACAAATGAGGAACGATTAAAAGTAAAAGAAAACCGCAAGAGAATGATTATTGGTACACCTGAGAAAGTAAGAGATGAACTTCTCCGTTTAAGTGAATTTTACCGGACAGATGAATTTATGATCATAACCAATGTTTATGATTTTCAAGATAAAATTTACTCCTATCATTTATTGGCAGAGATGTTCCATTAGGAGTATCCCGACTAATATAAAAAGAAAGAAGACCGAAGAAGTCTTCTTTCTTTTCAGTTCAGAAATATCCTTACCACCTGTGAGCCTTTGCGTTACTTCTTAGTATAATGGTCATTTGCGACATCTGAGTGTGTCCATTTACTTGCGAACTCGCGCGCTTACGTCTCGTCCAATTATGGTGAAACTGTTGAGAATGTGGATCCAAGTGATCTTTATAGCTCATTTTGAATCACCTCATAATAGGATAGAATATGCTAAAACACGTGATAACGTGATATTCGCGAATATCATTAACAGTATTTGAATACATTGAATAAAAAATACATCCTGCGCGCAAACCAAAGTTTTTATTTTTTTGGCCGACGAGCAAAATACCCGAACAGACTAATAATAACAACTAATCTGAATTCTAGCGGGATTGTTGACAGATGGTTGCGTTGTTGCTATTCTCAATACTAGCAATTTCATATGAACAAAATCCTCATCGCTATCTCGGTGAGGTAGAGGTTGCGGCAATTAAGAGTAGCTTTTTCTGAGGTCTGTTGGGATCTGAGACGAAGAGTGAAAGGAATTGCTGCCGAAGTATGGATGGACCCACACAGCCGTTCACGCTGGGACTGCATCGAATAGGTGCAGGACTGTCGCAGATTTATTCTGGGGAGAGCTATGAACGAGATAGGATGCGGGTTTTTTTATATTCACAGAAACGCGCGGGTACACTATACCTACGCGTTTTTTATTGTTTAAATACTAGATTCCTTGGGGGTTTTTGCATGAATGAAAAAAATTGGGGACTTTGGCTGCTGACAGCTTTAGTCGTTGGAAATATGGTAGGTTCGGGGATTTTTATGCTTCCAAGTACACTGGCGCAAATTGCCAGCCCTATGGGAGTTACGATTGCCTGGATCATAACAGGTTTCGGAGTTCTGATGATCGCACTGGTCTTTGGGAAATTATCAATTCGCCGTCCTGATTTAACGGCAGGTCCGCAAAGCTATGCGCGTGCTCTGTTCCAATCCGAAAGTAAAGGGAAATTAGCCGGATTTAGCATGGTCTGGGGATACTGGGTCGCAAACTGGATCAGTAATGTTGCGATCATCACGAGCTTAGCCGGATATTTGTCAACCTTCTTCCCGGTAATGGGCAGCTCTGCTGTTCTCTTTACTATCGGGGGCCAGCCAATTGAAGCAGGAAGATTGGTTACATTCATCGTTTGTACGATTTTGCTATGGGGAACTCATTATATCGTAATAACAAACCTCAATGCTGCCGGAAAATTAAATTTCGTTGCAACAGTTTCAAAGGTTATCGGATTTTTACTATTCATTGTTGCTGCCTTGTTTGCTTTCCAGTCCTCCAACTTGGGTGAGTTCTATACAACAGTAGTCGATGCTGAGGGGCAAACGCACAATCTTGCCAGCCAAATCAATTTAGTCATGATTTCAACGCTATGGGCATTTGTTGGCATTGAATCGGCTGTTATTTTATCCGGGCGCGCCAAATCGCAGCGGGATGTCAGCCGGGCAACCGTCATTGGATTATTCATTGCGCTCATTATTTACATGGGAATTACGATGCTCATCATGGGTATTTTACCTCAGGAAGTATTAAGAGCCTCTGATAAACCTTTTGTTGACGCCCTGTCCGCTATGGTTGGCGACAACGGTGGGACGATTATGGGAGTGCTCGCAGTCATTTCATTATTTGGCGCAACAATCGGCTGGGTATTGCTAAGCTCAGAAGTTCCATATCAAGCGGCAAAATCGGGCATTTTCCCGGCTTATTTTGCGAAAGTAAATAAAAATGGAAGTCCTGTTCGTGCCCTTACGGTTACAAATGCAATGTCACAGATCTTTATCTTTTCGACGATTTCCGGGACGATCAGTGAGGCCTATACCTTTTTAACAACATCGGCAACACTTGCTTATTTAATTCCTTATCTTGTCTCAGCCATTTTCTTCTTGAAGCTGACGATTAAAGGAGAAACATATGATCTCATCAAAGGACCGCGTGTTCTTGATGGCATCATTGCGGCATTGGCGTTGGTCTATTCGCTATATGTGATCAGATCGGGAACTGCGGATCTGCAAACATTTTCTTTAGGAATTGGGCTGTTCCTGGCCGGATTTATCATTTATCCGATTGTCAACCGCAAGAAGTCAAATAACTAACAAACAATATGAGAACAAAGCTGACTTGGGATTCAATCCTTTACAAGTCAGCTTTGTTTTTTTATTTTCTCCTTAACACCTCCGAAAAACCGTCTGCAGATGATTTTATCTTAATGAATCAATTATTAATGTTATATTTTATTACATTAAACAATCAGAAACTTTAAAATTTTCATTGACAGATCATTCAAATCGGTTAAAATAAGAAATAATAAATCAATGTTATATTTTCTAACATGAAATGTTATGAAAAATACATTGAAAAAAGGAGGAAAATGTATGGACACCATCTTTTTGATGAACAGCTTGTGGGTAATGGTAGGAGCAGTTTTAGTCATTTTGATGATCGGTGGATTTATTCTGCTTGAAGCCGGCTCGACTCGAATGAAAAATGCGGGTCATATCGCAGGAAAAACGATCTTTACGTTTGGGCTTGCCTCACTTGTGTTTTGGGCAGTAGGATTTGGCTTTATTTTTGGTGATAATGCGAACTTTTTCGTTGGTCTTTCCCACTTTTTTTATTCCGGTTATGAAATTGAAGGCATCAATCTTTCTTCATCGGTTTTCTTCCTATTTCAATTGGCTTTTGCAGGAATCGCGATTACCATCGCGCTCGGAGGCTTTGCGGAGCGCGCTAAATTATCGGTCTACTTAGTCTTCACTATTCTGTTTTCCGCGCTCGTCTACCCGGTGGTTGCCCACTGGATTTGGGGCGGAGGCTGGTTGGCGGAACATGGTAAACAGGATTTCGCCGGATCCACCGTGGTGCATTTGACTGGTGCAATGGCTGCCCTGGCTGCGACACTACTGCTTAAACCAAGAATCGGCAAGTATAATAAAGATGGTTCGGCCAATAACATTTACGGGCATAACCAAGTATATACTTCCTTAGGGGTATTGATTTTATGGATTGGCTGGTTTGGATTTAATGCGGGCAGTACGGTTTCTGTAGATGGTGGATTTTTCGGTTTCGTTGCGTTGAATACAAATCTAGCCGCCGGAGCCGGTGCTGTTGCCGCTTTGTTAATCTCATGGGTCGTAATGGGTAAATCGGATGTAACGACATTGCTGAACGGAGCACTTGCCGGGTTGGTCGCAATCACCGCATCATGTGCTTTTGTCGACACATGGGCAGCGGTTGTGATCGGGTTTGTCGCAGGAATGCTAGTGTTCTATAGTGCAAGATTTTTTGAAAAGAGAAAAATTGATGATCCGATTTATGCCTTATCCGTTCACGGCGCAGCTGGAGTTTGGGGAACAATATCAACCGGCTTCTTTGCAACACCAGAACTTGCAACTGTTGGCTTACCCGGGTTATTTTATGGTGGAGGGCTTACCCAGCTGGGCGTTCAATTAATGGGGGTAGCAGTTTCAGGAGCTTATGCATTTGCCGTTTCATTCGCAATTTTATTCGTCGCCAAGAAAGCGATGAAAGGGCTTCGAGTAACAGAAGAAGAAGAGATTATGGGACTGGATATGAGCGAGCACGGCAGCTACGGATATCCTGAAGTATTCATGGCAAAAGAGAATAAACTGACCTCATAAGATCAAAAATTCTGCAATAGGCTGATGAAATTTCTGCCGGGTACGAAGGAAGTGTTGCAATGGCCGATGGTTTTGAATCTTATGAAGCGATTAAAATATGGAAGGATGAAGCGATTCATTCGTTTCAGGGAGATACTCTTTCCTTAAATGAGTTTCATGACAGAGTGTTACGCAAGGTTTATCAGCTTGCGGCATGCCGATTGAACAATGGTTCCCCTCCCTGCAGTTATTCCTGGTTTATTACGGGCAGTGGAGGGCGGTTTGAGCAAGGGCTGATCAGCGACCAGGACCATGGCATTATTTACGAAAGGTCCAGCCCGGAAGCCGCTGAGTATTTTCTGAGGCTTGGCGAAGAGCTTTCCCTTGGAATGGCTATAGTCGGATACCCTTATTGCGAAGGGAAAGTAATGAGTTCGAATCCGCTCTGGTGCCAATCGAAGGTTGAATGGAAAGCGCAGCTTTTGCAGTGGCTCGAGGAGGAAAGCTGGCAGTCAATCCGTTATTTGCATATTTTTTACGATTCGCGGCCGCTGGTCGGTGCGGAAAGCTTTGTAAACGAGCTGAAGTCGTTTATTTATGACTTTCAAAAAGAGCATCCGAAAATATTAATGCGTTTATTAGAAAATGTCATGCATATGAAAAACGCAGTCGGCCCTTTTGGCCAAATTATTCCCGAGGAAAAAGGCTTGTATAAAGGTTCGATCGATTTAAAAAATACTGCGATTATTCCATATGTCAATGCCGTCAGGATTTTGGCGCTAAAAGAAGGGATAAAAGAGACGTCAACTCTGGCGAGAATTGACCGGTTAACAAAAAATCATCATGAACTGTTGGACTATAGAGAGAATTTTAGAAAGCTGTTAAGCTATCGACTTTCACTGGCTGCAAATAAATCGTATGATGAAGGCCATTATTTGAGCATAAAAAAACTAAGTAAAGCTGAAAAACATGAACTAAAGAAAATCCTTAAAGATGGAAAAAAGCTTCAACAATACGTCCAGGCAATTGTTGAAAAGGGTGTAAAAAAATGAGATTTCCGCTTATTGATATGATGAGAGGAATTCACGGAAAGATCAATTCAACCGTGGGGGGGCAGAGCTCTCAACAAGTGGCATTTTTGCGGCAGCTGCAAAAAGAGATGAAGGTCGAAGCATCAATGACCATACCTTTACACGAGTTGAATGTTGTTGTATTTGATATCGAAACGACCGGTTTTTTTTCTGACCAGGGAGATGAAATGATCTCATTGGGAGCAGTTCGGGTTTGCGGCCGGGAAATTCATGAAAACGAGGTATTTTACTCTCTTGTTCGTTACGAGAAAAATCTTTCACCGGAAATAGAGAGACTGACCGGCATTACAAGTGATGAACTGAAACATGCACCTTATCTTTCAGACGTCCTTATTCAATTTTTTGAATTCGTAAACGGTGATAGCCTTGTTGCCCACCATGCAAATCATGAAAAAAGCTTCTTGCAAAATGCATGCTGGAAACTGTTTCGCGCACCTTTAAAGCATCGAATTATTGATACATCGTTTTTGTACCGAATTGCCGAACCTAAAGCAAACATGGTCAGGCTCGAAGATTTTTGTGAACATAATGGCATACCGGTCGCAGATCGCCATCATGCGCTTGGAGATGCAAAGCTGACCGCTAAGCTTTGGTGCTGCTATCTGTCAAAAATCGACGAACTTGGCTGCCGTACTTTATCAGATATATATGAACGGGTTGCGAAGCTGTAGGAGAACAAGAGAATGAGCAGGAAGCAACAAATCAATCAAACTAAAAAATAAACCTGGTGCAGAGGAGAATTTTAATTCTCTTTATGATCAGGTTTTATTTTTTATAGCAAAAAAAATTTTTCGAAAAACGTTGAAAGGGTTTTCAATTAGTGCTAAGATCATTACGTAAACGTTTTCGTAATTTTGATGCTTCCAGAAAGAGGGTGGGATATGGAATACACCATCAAAGATGTTGCAAAGAAAGCAAATGTCTCGATTGCAACGGTATCAAGAATAGTTAATAACCAAACGGGATTTTCTGAAAAAACAAAACGAAAAGTGCTGGACGTGATTGAGGAATTAGGCTATCAGCCTAATGCTGTTGCCAGGGGCTTGATTAATAAGAGAACGCATACGATCGGGGTACTTTTTCCGAAGTTTTCCGGAATGCTGGTCACAGAGTTTTTAAGTGGAATTGAAAAAGCAGCCAATGAACAGGGATCGAGCGTTATCGTCTGTCATACAGAGTCAAACGGTGAAAAAACGATGAAGTACCTTCAGTTACTGAATGAAAAAAGAATTGACGGAATTATTTTTACCAGTGAAGTTCTAAAAGATGAATACTATCAATATATTAAAAAGATGAAGGTCCCAATGGTGCTTCTTTCAACTGAATCGTATGTTTATCCGGTACCCTATGTAAAAGTGAATGACAGGCATGCCGCATACACAGCGACGCAATATCTAATTCAGAAAGGACATAAAAAAATTGCGATGATCAGCGGGAATAAAGACGATATTATTGCGGGGAAACCGCGAATAGACGGCTACATCAACGCAATGACAGATAACGGCCTTCCTGTAAACGACAAATACATTATTAACAGTAAAAGCTTTGCTTTCCAGGACGGGGTCGAAGGGTTGGAAGCTTTGATGCGGCAGGCTCCGGGAGTAACCGCGGTTTTTGCAGCCAGCGATGAGATCGCAATTGGTGCCTTATCAAAAGCATATCAGCTTGGGATTAAAGTTCCTGATGACCTATCGATTATTGGGTACGATAATTTGAGCATTGCGGAAATGTCGGCACCCCCGTTAACATCTGTTGCGCAGCCGTTAGCTGAAATGGGGGAAATGGCCACAAAAATGCTGTTTGAGATGATGGAAACCGGACAGAGCGTGGAAAGCCGGATTATGCCACATCAAATTATCGAAAGAAACAGTGTATAGAGAAGAATAACTCATTCTTCTTTTCTCAACTCTTTTACGTAAACGTTTACGTAAATATCGGACAAGATAGGAATTTTTTTAAGACGCAAAAAGTAAACGTTTACGTAATTAAAAAATGATATTCAGGGGGAAAAACAATGTTTAAAAAATGATTGCAGGTATGATGGCTCTGGCGCTGGGTGCTGGATTGTTAGCGGGATGTTCATCTTCAAGCGAAAGCGCAGATGGAAAGGTCACGTTGGAGATGTTTTCAAATAAGCCGGAGAATATAGAAACCTATAAAGGGTTAATCAAAGATTTTGAGAAACAAAACCCGGATATTAAAGTGAAGCTCGAGGCACCACCTGAAGCAGAAACCGTTTTAAAAACACGGTTAACGAAAAATGATATGCCTGACATAATGGCAATCGCGGGTAATGCGACATATGGAGAGCTCGGTCGTGCCGGTGTCCTTCATGACTTTACTGATTCTGAGCTTGTAAAGAATGTTCAGCCTTCCTACGTTGAAATGATTGGCCGTTTGGTCGGGTCTGAAACGGATGGAATATTCGGTCTTCCATACGCATCGAACGCCAATGCGGTGATTTATAATAAGCAAAAATTTGCAGAGCTTGGCTTGCAGGTTCCTGCGACCTGGGATGAATTTATCGCTGTACTTGATCAAGCGAAAGCTGCCGGTCAGATCCCGATTTACTTCACCTTGAAAGACGCCTGGACAGGAATGATCTCATGGAACTCTTTAGGTGCTAATACCGCAGGGGACGATTTTGCCGAGGAGAAAACGGCAGGTAAAACTACATTTGTTAAAAGCTATGGTGAGGCTGCTGACAAAATGTTATCTCTTATAAGCTATGGTCATAAAGATAATATGGGAGTTGCTTATAAAGACGGAAATAATGCGTTTGCGAGTGGAAAGTCTGTCATGTACATCCAGGGCAACTGGGCGATTCCGGAAATTTTAAAGGCAAATCCGGATATTCAGCTTGGAGTATTTCCAATGCCGGTCACAAATGATCCAGCTCAAAATAAATTGGTTTCAGGTGTTGATGTACTGCTTGGTGTGAATGAGGATACAGAGCATAAAGACGAAGCATTGAAATTTGTTGAATTTATGAGGGAAAAAGAAACAGCGAAACGTTATATTGATGAACAAAAAGCCTTCTCTGCTATCGAAGGTGTCTTCCAGGAGGATCCGGTATTTGAAGGAATTAAAGCTAATTTTGAATCCGGAGCGATTACGAGCTTTCCTGATCATTACTACCCAGCAGGAATGGGAGCAGAAAACATCGTTCAAGAGTTTTTAATTGAACAAAAAAAAGAGGCTTTTCTAAAGAAAATGGACAGCGAGTGGGACAAAGTCCAAAATCGCTAAAAGGATCAATGCCCGGGGCATCTGCAGCGGAGGCCCTGGGCTGTTAAGAAGGAGAGGTTTCGATGAATAAGAAAAACAAAACATTCTTGGTCATTGCAATTCCTGCGTTTGTCCTTTTCTTTACTTTTCACACATATCCTGCACTGCAGGGGATTTTTTATAGCTTTACTGACTGGAAAGGGTACGGAAATTGGAATTTTGTCGGATTAAAGAATTACTTAAATGTATTTAAGGATGAACGGGCGCTCGATGCCTATATATTCACCTTTAAGTTTGCGATTATATCAACCATTATCGTCAACATAATCAGCTTGCTGGTTGCGATGGGCCTTAATTCAAAGATTAAATTCCATAAATCACTACGGGCTGTCTATTTTTTACCGTATATTCTAAGCATACTGATTGTTGGCTTTATTTTTAACTTTGTGTTTACCCATTTCCTGCCGAAGATTGGCGAAGCAACTGGGCTTGAATTCTTGTCAACAAACATCCTGGGAGACCCTGACCTTGCCTGGATCGGGATCGTTATTGTTGCCGTCTGGCAGGCAGTCGCATTTAATACGATTCTTTATTTAGCAGGTCTTGTCACGATTTCTGAGGATTTATATGAAGCAGCGAGCATTGATGGCGCCAATCATTGGACGAGGTTCTGGAAGATTACCTTTCCACTAATCGCTCCTTTCTTTACGATTAATATGGTGTTATCGATGAAAAACTTCTTGATGGTATTTGATCAAATTATGGCCCTGACTGGTGGGGGGCCAGGTCAATCAACCGAATCGATTTCGTTGCTCATCTACCGCGGCGGATTCGAGGGCGGCGAATTTGCTTACCAATCGGCAAATGCCGTTATATATTTCATCATTATTGTTGTCATTTCGATCATTCAGCTTAAATTTTTAGAAAAAAGAGAGGTGGAAAGCTAATGATGACGAAAAAAACAAATTGGCCTGTAACCATTCTCTTAATTTTGGGGTCATTATTTATTGTATTTCCGCTCTATTTAACCGTCACAATTGCGTTTAAAACGCCAGCTGAAATGGCAGGAAACTTATTGGCGCTGCCGCAATCATGGTCATTCAATAACTTTACGGAAGCGATCGAGATGACGAATTTCTTCAACGCCTTCAAAAATAGTTTATTCGTCACTGTTTTTGTTGTCATCTTTACGGTCCTTACGAATTCCCTGGTTGCATATGCGGTGGCCCGCAATCTTCATAAGAAGTTTTATAAGTTTTTGTATTATTATTTTATTAGTGCGATGTTTATTCCGTTTCCAATTATTATGCTTCCGATTGTAAAACAAACGAGTGCATGGGGAATGGATAATTTAGTCGGATTGATTATCCTTTATATCGTTTTCAATTTATCATTTAATGTATTTATATATATTGGATATATCAGATCGATACCAAAAGAACTCGAGGAAGCAGCAATTATCGATGGTGCGAGCACATGGGGAGTTTTTTGGAAAATCATTTTCCCGCTCTTGGCGCCTATGAATGCAACAGTTGCGATTATCACATGCCTTGGCGCGTGGAATGATTTTATGCTTCCGCTAGTGATGCTAAGCGACCGCGATATGGCGACTTTACCGCTCGTCCAGTATATTTTCCAATCGCAATTCAGCACAGATTATAATCTGGCCTTTGCTTCTTATTTAATGGCGTTAGCTCCGATGATCATTGTTTATATCTTTGCGCAAAAATGGGTAATCAGCGGCGTGATGAGAGGTTCGATAAAATAAACAGTTTTAAGAATGTAGAAACTACAATAATACGCTATACAAAAATCAGTGATTGGAGCGATCGTTTTGAACAAAACCTGGTGGAAAGAGAGCGTCATTTATCAAATTTATCCCCGCAGCTTTAATGATAGCAATGGCGACGGGATCGGTGATTTACAAGGAATTACCGAAAAACTTGATTATTTGAAAGAATTGGGTGTCGATGTCATCTGGTTATCACCGGTCTATAAATCCCCGAATGATGACAATGGGTATGACATTAGTGATTACCAGGATATTATGGATGAATTCGGAACAATGCAAGACTGGGAGAAGCTGCTTACAGAAGTGCACAATCGCGGCATGAAGCTGATTATGGATCTGGTCGTGAACCATTCATCCGATGAGCATAAGTGGTTTGTTGAATCAAGAAAGTCGAAGGACAATCCTTATCGAGACTATTATGTTTGGCGCCCGGGAAAGGATGGGCGTGAGCCGAATAATTGGGAGTCGGCGTTCAGCGGTTCTGCCTGGCAATACGATGAAGCGACAGAAGAGTATTATCTTCATTTATTCAGTAAAAAACAGCCAGATCTGAATTGGGAGAACCCTGACTTAAGGAAAGAAGTTTACAAAATGATGACATGGTGGCTAGATCAAGGGATTGACGGCTTCCGAATGGATGTGATCAACTTTATCTCCAAACAACAAGGCCTCCCGGACGCCCCAAACCGTGAAGGGAAAAAGTACGTGGGAGGCGGGAGATTTTATATGAACGGCCCCCGTATTCATGAGTTTTTGCATGAAATGAACAACGAAGTTCTTTCGAAATATGACATCATGACTGTCGGTGAAATGCCGGGTGTTACTGTAGACGAAGCAAAGCTTTATACAGGGGATGACCGTAAAGAACTGGATATGGTTTTCCAATTTGAACATGTCGATCTGGATTCAGGACCAAATGGAAAATGGGATTTAAGACCTCTTGATCTTCGTGATTTAAAACAAAGTATTACGAAGTGGCAAACAGGCCTAAACGGGGAAGGCTGGAACAGTCTTTACTTAAATAACCACGACCAGCCGCGCATGGTGTCCCGGTTTGGCGACGATGGGAAATATCGGGTAGAGTCGGCGAAAATGCTCGCGACATTCCTCCATATGCTTCAAGGTACTCCGTATATTTACCAGGGTGAAGAAATCGGCATGACCAATGTCCGCTTTGATTCGATTAAAGACTATAAAGATATTGAAATCCTAAATATGTACAAGGAAAAAGTGATTGAAGGCAATGAAAGCCATGATAAAGTGATGGAATCGATTTACGTCAAGGGCAGGGATAATGCCAGAACACCTTTTCAATGGGACGACTCAGAACATGCCGGCTTTACAACCGGTGAACCTTGGTTGAAAATAAACCCTAACTACCATGAAATTAATGCAAAACAAGCGGTTAAAGATCACAACTCAGTTTATCATTATTATCGCAAGCTTATTAAACTTCGCAAACAACATCCGATTATTGTTTATGGGGATTATCAATTGATTCTTCCGGAAGATAAGCAAATTTTTGCTTATACCCGTTCCCTGGAAAATGAGAAGCTGTTGGTCATCACTAATTTTAGCGGTGAATCTGTGCCATTCTCATTGCCCGAAGATGTCGAATTCACTGCAGTTGAACTGTTAATCAGTAACTACGCGATTGAAGGAAAGCCATCTCTATCGTTTGAATTGCGGCCATATGAAGCAAGAGTTTATAAGGGTTTTTAATTTAGAACGGGAGCTGACCTTGATGAATTCACTGAAAAAAACATGGTGGAAGGAAGCTGTTGTATACCAAGTGTATTGGCGCAGTTTCTATGATACGAACGGGGATGGCTATGGTGACCTGCAAGGTGTAATCGAGAAGCTTGATTATATAAAAAGTCTTGGCGTTGATGTTATTTGGCTTAATCCTTTTTACGAATCACCTGATCGCGATAATGGCTATGATATCAGCGATTATTATGGAGTTATGGGCAAGGCTGGCGACATGCCAACCTTCGAGACGCTTGTGAAAGCAATTCATGAGCGTGGCATGAAAGTGATTATGGACCTTGTTGTTAACCATACTTCTGACAAACATCCATGGTTCATTGAATCCCGTTCCTCAATTGATAATCAAAAGCGTGATTGGTATATTTGGAAAGATCCGAAGGACGGGCGGGAGCCGAGCAATTGGCGGTCTTATTTTGCCCCGTCGACATGGGAGCTGGATGAGGCAACCGGCCAATATTATTTCCATTCGTTTGCGGTCGAGCAGCCTGATTTAAACTGGCAAAACCCGGAGCTTCGCAGCGAAATTTATAAAATGATGCGCTTTTGGCTTGATAAAGGGATCGATGGATTCCGCATGGATGTCATTAATTTGCTTGCAAAACAGGAAGGATTTCCAGATGCCGAAAATCCATTCGATATTAGCTACTTGGCCAATAATCCGGGGATACATGATTATTTGCAGGAAATGAACAGGGAAGTTCTGCAGCATTACGATGTGATGACAGTAGGGGAAATTCCGTTCGTGACGCCGGAGGAAGGCCTGCTTTATGTAGGGGAAGACAGAAACGAGCTGAACACACTCTTTCATTTTCAGGTTGCCGACGAAATGGCGACGTGGGATATGCTTCGTTATAAGGAAATCCAAACCCGCTGGTATGAAGGCTTGAAGGGGAAAGGCTGGAATTCGCAGTTTCTCAATAATCATGATCACACGCGCCAGGTAACCCGGTATGGAAACGATCGTGAATACCGTGTTGAATCTGCGAAACTGCTGGCGACCATGGTTCATACTCTGCCGGGCATGCCATATGTTTATCAAGGCGAAGAAATCGGCATGACCGGGGTCCGCTTTGATTCGATCGATGATTATGATGATGTTGCTATGAAGAACAAGTACAAAGAATTGGTTGAAAAAGGGCAGGATCCGGATGAAGTGTTTGAAAGCCTGCTTCTACCCAGCCGCGATAATTCAAGAACGCCAATGCAGTGGGATGATAGCGATCAGGCTGGGTTCACGTCGGGAAGACCATGGATAAAAGTGAACCCGAATTATCGGGGTATTAATGTGGAAAAAGCATTAAAGGACCCTGATTCTGTTTTCTATTATTATCAAAAGCTTATATCGTTAAGAAAAGACCATGAGGTTATGGTTTATGGAGATTATAAAGATTTATCCAAAGACGACCCAAATTTATATGTTTATACCCGCACTTACAATGGCAAGACATGGTTGGTCATTTTAAACCATTCGGATAAGGCAAACTCGTACACTCCTGTTTCAGAAATATCGACAGGAAAGCTAATCATCTCAAACTACCCGAATGAAGATTGTGCAGACTTCTCAGAGACAATGAATATAAGGCCGCATGAAGCGAGAGTTTATGAGTTAAATATCTGACAAGTCCACGACTTGTTTCACTTAAGAGAACCGCAGTTTAAAGCTAACGGGTTCTCTTCTGGGGGACAAAAGTAAAAAAAACAATAAAAATCACAAAATTTTAGCATCAAAAAAAGCATCGGTTTTCGCACCGATGCTTTTTAAATCGCTTTAATATTTAACATAAAAATTCGACATTGGTATACGCTATTTCTCACACTTTTCCAATGTTTTACATAGACCAAACAGAAAAGTATGCAATTATATAAATAATATTAGATACTATCGCAATCATTGATTTTACTAACGGTTTTTCCTTAAGTATTATAGAACCAATTCCTAACATAGCTCCCCCAAGTGATACCATAACTGGTAGGACTATATTGCCAAAAAGTATAATTTGGTAAATGGTTCCGAAGATTACTCCACCTGAAAACGGAATTCTAATTAATAAAAAAAGCAAAATATTTAATAACAAATTGAAGCCTATGCACATAAACGAGAACTTGCTTAACCTGCCCATCAACCTAAAACTTCTTCACCCTGTTTGTTATTTACCTTCTAATTTTAGCTTATATTTTCACCATCCTTTATTAATTTTTCTAATTTTTACACTCACCTTAAATACAATATATCTTCAATGTTAAATCTCTTGTCAGTAATCCCTAAACGCTGTGCAGGAGTCAACTTTTGCTTATCATAAGATTTATAAGGCAAACAAAAATTGTAATACGTTCGGAGGATTGTGGTAGCCATTTGAGCGTATTTGGGATTGAAATTCGAATAGATATAGCTTTTCCCATCACCTCTTGCAGTTGTGAGTGGGCGTTCCAGGACCGACAATTTTCTGCGAATGTGTTGGATAAAGAAGTTGGTGGCGTGGTCATTTACATTCAAAATTAACCTTGCAACTTCTTCAGGTTCCAGTGAAGATAAGTCCGTCTTGCAATCCACTTTCGTATATCCTCGGTCAATGGAAGCAAGGGGATGAACAATTGGATTATTATCTTTGACCGTGAAGCTGTGTGTCGGTAAGACAATCTCCTTATGAAATTGATGACCACGATTTTTAAACAAATCTACAAGATAATGATAGGCAATTGTATAAGGATTGCGGCTGTCGATTCCCGTCGCCAATCCCTAATTATACAAATCGGTACTTGCCTCCCTGAACTCCTGGTAGGCTTGTTTCCGTGATTTCTCACGGTCGGTTAGGCACAAGAAATGATGAGCCGAAAATGACCTGAAATCCTCCGAAAACACCCGATACATTGCTGAATGCAAGGAACTTTCGTTATCGGTCACAAATCGCCAATTTTGTGCCTTTAACAGGTCTTTGATAAGCCAATAATGAGCCATAGTGGTGTAAGTTCCGTTTGTATGCAACCCTTCAATATAGTGGTTTCTGGTATCGAATTCATCGAGTTTTTTCTTGTACTCAGCCATCGTTTGAGTGTCATTTTCCGTTGGCTCTTGCGGATAAGAGCTGAACCGTAATCTTGCGTGTTTACGAGCAAATAGATGCAGATGGTCATCTTTATATAAAATGGTATCAAGCATTATATCTTCCAGCCGTACATCCCAATCAAAAGCAACATCTGCCCGATATACATAACGGGAAAATACATCGGCAGAAATGATGATATGAGTTGAAAATTGCGTATCTTCCACATCATCATATCTCGCTCCGCCCATTCCTTTCTTTCGAACATTGTTCAAATTATAAATCATCTTGTCAGTATTTAACCAGACCGTTCCAAATGTTTTATTTTGAAGTGGCTTTTGTTCGTGCCGCTCCAAAAATTCTAAGCACCGACGATAGATCCATTCCAGTTTGCTGTAATAGGTTTTGACACCAATCTCCAAAACATCAATAGCTCTTGAAACAGGCATTTTGTTGACAAGCAGCTTCGTGAACAATGGAAGGATGTCATTTCTCTTTTGATTGTAGGTGGATGTTTGCCTTCTTGTCGGCATCATATCTGTTCTTTTCCCGCACTTTTTACATTGCCATCGCTGCGTTCCCGTTTTGCTTTTCCCTCTTTTATAGAAAAGGGAGGGATGTTCAAATGGATTTTCATCTGTATATTCACAGGATTCTTTATGAAACTGGTATTCAGGCTCTATATCCTTTACAGAATTGATGCGGATTAACCGTTCGATTTCCTGTGCTACGCTCCAATTTGAATAGGTTTTAGAAGTGCAATTGAAAGTCATTCACCTGTTTGGATAAATGGGGTCAGGATTGCATTGGATTGATTTCTTATTTGATTGCCCGACAAGTTTGTAGCGATATGGTTTATTTTTGACTGTGGTAAATCGGACTTGAGGCTGACCAAACCACTTACAAAACTGGTCATCACAGAAGTTATATTGGATACTGTGTTCAACCCCGTTTATCCGAAATGTAACTGGATGAAACAAAGATTTACTGTACTTCGTCGCAAATTTTTTATCCGATAGAATGGGATAATCTTTATTTCTTTGGTTAATTTCATCCAATGAGAACGGACTATCAATTTCAACAATCGTATCCGAAACGGTTGCGAGTCGTTTTAATTTGCTCAACTGGTAGTCCCTCCGTTTTGAGGTTCTTCAATCTCCAATAATTTCAACAGTTTCTTGTTATTCCGCTTCTTCATAGCCCAAGCTCGGAACCGTTCATCTTCTTGAATTTGGCTTAAATAATACTCGACAACCTCATTTTCGGTGTTATCCGTGTATTCGGAATAAGCCTTGACCAAATCTATTATCTTTTGCGATACTTCCCAATCTGCCTTTTTTAAATTCTTTTCCTTTGGCACCATAAATCGCATAATAAAGCCTCCCTTATTTAGGAAAAATAGCACACTTTTTAGTATATATTTTAGCCAATTAAATCGCACTTCATGACTATTGTACATTGTCACCTGTATGCTATTTTTGGTGCTATTTTTATTGAAATATCCAAACAAATGGCTCTATATCAATAAAAAATGACCTATCAGATAATGCTGATAGGTCTGCGATTTTATATGTTATTTTATTGTTTTGTCCCCATCAAGAGAACCCGTTAGTTTAAAGCTGCGGTTCTCTTCTGTTTGAAGGAATTCAGTAACAGAAAATAGAAGTATTTTGTGACTATACATGAAAGGAACAAGCCATGAAAAGAATAGGAATGTTATTCATTATTTTGGCGGCTCTTTGGCTGGCTGGACACTTGAGTCCACATCTGTCAGGGAGGGTTAAATCGTAATAAGGCATGGAACTGCTTATCTATATAACTTGTATTTAACATTTTCCAGCTATCTTTAGATGGGCAAAGAGAGCGGGTGCTTTTATGGCTCATGAAGGCCAAAACTCATGTGGAAAATAGGAAAGTGTTCTTTACAGGGCTCATGAAGGCCAAAACTCATTTGGAAAATGGGAAAGTGTTCGTCATAGGGCTCATGAAGGCTAAAACTCATGTGGAAAATGGGAAAGTGTTCGTCATAGGATTTTATAAACATTATATGTAAAAAAGGAGAATGGCAAGTATTCTCCTCACGAATTAAAAGACATTAATTTGTCCGCTCGAAACATTCAAATTAATTTCATGTTTACCTGAACCATAAGTGCCTTCCATTAGCTTTTTGCTTGTATTTTGGTTCTTTAAATCAAAATCGCTATAAATATCCCCACTGCTCACTTGCCCTTTTAAACTGAAATCGGCATCAGCAGGAAGGTCGAGACTGACATCTCCAGAGCTGACATCAATATTAATTGCATCGTTCAGTTTTGCCATTTGAACGATTAATTCTCCCGATGAAACATCAGCATTTAATTGTCCGGAATAATTGGATAGCATCGTATCTCCGGAACTGACATTAAAAACACCTTTTTCAGCAGTAAGAGTTTCAATCACAACACTGCCTGATCCTACGTCTTGCACGTATTCTTTGACATCCAGGTTCATTATATTCACATCACCTGAACCCATGTGAAGTGATAAATGATTCAATTTTGCAGGATTTCCCGCCGATCCTCCATCATAATTAAATGTGCCTGAACCAATATCGATATTCATATCCTCTTTGTAGTTCTCGGGAATATAAACGGCAAGTGTTGGCGTGTTGAAAAAGCCAAAACCTTGATACCATTTCCGATCATAATCCACTGTAATCTTATCTCCGCGCTCTTTAACCGTTACCTTGCCTTTACCATCAAGCACCGCTTTGACATTGTCCCGTTCCTCAGGAATAACCACCGCATCCAGGCTGGAAACATCAATTTCAATCAAATCGATATTGTCCGTAACTCGTGCCTGTTGCTCGTCTTTTCCGGTCAGCAGGCTTGAAATATTGAAGCTGGAGAAAAACAATAAGTACACGCCAAGAATGATGCAAAAAATGATTAATATTCTTTTCATTTCTTTACCCGCTTTCTATAATGATCATGTAATAAGCTCTCGTTTATCGTATAACGAATAAACTGTATCGACAATATCAGTGTATTACGGATTTTCTCTTAATTCATTGAGCCGGGGAATTATTTTTTTGTAAGTCCTAAGACGTAAAGCGGTGAATCAGGATCAAGGAATACCCTGGATGAGGCGGGGGATCACAATGCACAGATTTCCGGGGCGTAATGAAAAAAGAACTGTGAAGTTTCGTTAAGCAGCTAAGTTTTGAAGTGGAAAAATGATAAAAAGGCTCATTATAAATGAGGTTAATTTGCCGTCAAACATTATTAGAAGATAAATAAGTTCCCGAATGAGGGATTTCTAGAAATTTGCTATGGTGCTAATCCGAGTGAGGGGGTGAAATCGGACAGCGGTTGGCGGGGAATGACCTATGGGAGTCCGAATGTTCGGGTTATTCGGACAAGATGAGCGGGGAATAAGCAATGGTAGTCCGAAAGAGTTGGCTATTCGGACAGGATGAGCGGGGAATAAGCAATGATAGTCTGAATGAGTGGGCTATTCGGACAGGACATACAGGAACTAACCAATGATAGTCCGAATTGCGGGCTATTCGGACAGGACAGGCGGGAAAAAAGCAATGACAGTCCGAATGTTCGGGTCTTATTCGGACAAGACAGGCGGGAAACTGGCATATGATAGTCCGAATGCGCGGTTATTCGGACAGGACGAGCGGGAAAAAAGCAATGACAGTCCGAAAGAGTTGGCTATTCGGACAGGATGAGCGGGGAATAAGCAATGATAGTCTGAATGAGTGGGCTATTCGGACAGGACGAGCGGGAAAAAAGCAATGACAGTCCGAAAGAGTGGGCTATTCGGACAGGATGAGCGGGGAATAAGCAGTGATAGTCCGAATGCGCGGGTTATTCGGACAAGACAGGCGGGAAACTGGCATATGATAGTCCGAATGCGCGGGTTATTCGGACAGGACAGGCGGGAAAAAAGCAATGACAGTCCGAATGCGCGGGTTATTCGGACAGGACAGGCGGGAAACTAGCAATAATAGTCTGAATGAGTGGGCTATTCGGACAGGATGAGCGGGGAATAAGCAATGATAGTCTAAATGAGTGGGTTATTCGGACAGGATGAGCGGGGAATAAGCAATGATAGTCTGAATGAGTGGGCTATTCGGACAGGACGAGCGGGAAAAAACCAATGACAGTCCGAATGCGCGGGCTATTCGGACAGGACGAGCGGGAAAAAAGCAATGATAGTCCGAATGCGCGGGCTATTCGGACAGGACGAGCGGGAAAAAAGCAATGATAGTCCGAATGCGCGGGTTATTCGGACAAGACAGGCGGGAAACTGGCATATGATAGTCCGAATGCGCGGGTTATTCGGACAGGACAAGCAAGAAATAAGCAATGATAGTCTAAATGAGTGGGTTATTCGGACCATCTTGTGCACATTATGGCTCGGTACAACGCGATGATGTGCCCAGCTCAGTCCGAGTCGCTGCGGTCCTGCGGATGGAGTCAAGCCCGATTTCACTGTCAGGCCCGCAGCATCGACGTGGTAGTTCCGATGTTGCCATCAAACGTGGCGGTTTTGAGTCGGCCAGCGCTTTTCGAAGCTTGCCAAAGCCTTCCGTATCTCTTTATATGGCGTTGATATATCAACAAAAAATAAAGAGTCCAATTCATATGCGAATTGGACATCAAATTGTGGTGTTTACCGATGATTTGTACCTTAAAACTGAACTACTTAGAAGTTTGGTACAAGACCAAATTCACAGCTCTTTCTAATGGATATTAGAATTGATTTGCAGCCGTTGCTGCCCTCGCGATACCTTCTTCAATGATATCTGCTGCTCTGTCAGGAAATTGATTATGTCCTTCGACAATAACAGTTGTTACATCCTTGATTCCCCAGAATCCAAGCACAGTCATGACATAATTAACTGCCATTTCAATCGAAGCTGCAGGGCCTTCTGAATAAACACCGCCTCTTGCATTTAAAAGAACGACCTGCTTGTCTGAGAGCAATCCTTCTGGACCTTCCTGTGTATAGCGGAATGTTTTTCCCGCCTGGCCAAGATAATCAAAATAAGTATGCAGAACTGCCGGAATCGTAAAGTTCCATAGCGGGAAACCAAAAACTACTTTATCAGCAGCAATAAATTGGTCCAAATACTTATTAACCAACTCTGTTGCTTGCTGTTCTTCAGGCGTGAGTTCAAGACCGCGGCCTAGCTTAAACATACCGTTGATTTTATCAGTATCGTAATATGGCAGATTTTCTGCAAACAAATCAAGTTCTGTGATCTGATCTTCTGGATGGGATTCTTTATAGCTGTTTAGAAAAGCTTCATATAATTGCACGCTGACTGCTTGCTCAGCAGGTCGTGAATTTGCTTTTACAAATAAAACATTTGCCATTGGCTGTGTTCCTCCATTATCTATGTTGTGGTTGTTGTAGCCTGAGAGTGCAGTGTCTGCAAGGAGGTTAAATATGCGGGCAATCAATCTTCCTCAAAATCTTTCAAATATTGTTTATCCGGCCGTCAAAAACAATTGATCATGAATGATAGCTTGCAAAAATGCTGCACAAACAAAATACTTTGCGATTATATAATAGTTATTTTTTGGCTGTCAAAAAAACTGCTCACACATGCAGCGAGCGATGTTTTTCAATGAAATCTTTCGGGAAAAGACTAACAATGACTTTAAGGAGGGATAGACATGGCATCTAACAGAAAAGAGAAAGAAAGCTTATTGGACTATGCGCGGAAACTACAAGAAGAACAAAAGGAGGAGAGTCAATTCAAGGACCAGGGCAGAGTGCCTGACCAGCAAAACCGCTTAAAGGATCAAGAGAATTTAAGAAAATAGTTAAGTGAATGAATTTCATAAAGCAATTTCTTTAATGGAAAAACGAACAGGCATAAACTTTAGGCGGGAACAGATCAGCTGTTCCCGGCTTATTTCTTCCCAATTATATGTGAGGACACGCACTATCTTTTTTTTGCATTTTTTGTGAAGAAGTGAACAATTTTTACATCAATGTGATCAACTTCACAAACTTTGTATATTTATCGCATTACAATAAAGGCAGAAGAACAATGATATTCATTGTAAACGACAATACTGAGCTGCACTGGAGGACCATAACATGAACAAGACGAAGCTCGTCATGATCGGAAACGGCATGGCCGGGGTCAGAACAATTGAAGAAATCCTGAAAATTGCGCCTGACAGATTTGAAATCACGATATTCGGAAACGAACCATACCCGAATTACAACAGGATCCAATTGTCGACAGTCCTTCAGGGAGATACCAATGTTGAAGATATCATTATGAATGACTGGAGCTGGTATGAAGACAATCGGATTCAGTTATATACAGGTGAAGCGATCACAACAATCGATAAAGCAAACAAACGGGTGATATCGGAAAAGGGCCGGACCGTCACCTACGATAAACTGATTATCGCGACAGGCTCAAGCTCATTCATCCTGCCCATTCCGGGAGCTGACAAACAGGGTGTAACAGGATTTCGTGATATTCGAGATTGTGAAATGATGATCAATATTGCGGAAACAAACAAAAAAGCAATCGTAATTGGCGGCGGGCTGCTCGGTCTTGAAGCTGCCCGGGGATTGCTTAATCTCGGGATGGAAGTCGATGTCGTGCATTTAATGCCGGATCTCATGGAAAGACAGCTTGATCCAATTGCTGCTGCGATGCTGAAGCGAGAGCTTGAGAATCAGGGCATGAATTTCCTGATGGAAAAAGAAACGGTTGAAATTCTTGGCAATGACCGTGTGACAGGGCTCCGCTTTCAAGATGGTTCGGAAGTCGACGCGGACCTCGTTGTGATGGCCGTTGGAATTAAACCGAACACAAGGGTTGCAAAAGACAGCGGTATATACGTTAACAGGGGAATCGTCGTCAATGATTACATGGAGACGAATGAAGCGAATATTTATGCAGTCGGTGAATGTGCTGAACACCGGGAAATTGTATACGGCCTGGTTGCTCCGCTCTACGAACAAGGCAAAGTTCTTGCTGCACATATATGCGGGCAGCAGCCAAAACCCTATGAAGGATCAATTGTCGGTACACAGCTAAAGGTTTCTGATGTAGACTTGTTCTCCGCCGGAGAAATCATCGATGACCCGACCACACAGTCCATTAAAGTCCATAATGAATTTGATGGTATTTATAAGAAAATCTTGATCTGCAATAACACGGTCGTTGGCATAGTCCTTTACGGGGAAACGAAGGACAGCACAAAGTTGTTCAGAATGCTTCTGAATAAAGAAGATATCAGTGGCATGACCAGCACATCACTCTTACAGACTCAAAGTGGCGGCGGTGAGCATAGTGATATCGTCTCAATGCCAGCTGAAGAACTGGTATGTGGCTGTAACGGTGTGACTAAAGGGACGATTGTCGATGCTATTCAAATAAATCAGCTGACAACCGTTGATGAAGTGGGTGGATGTACCAATGCCGGTCGCTCGTGTGGACGCTGTAAACCGCTCATTTCTGATATATTAGCTTATACACTGGGTGACAGCTTTGACGCAGCACCGAAAAAACAAACGCTGTGCGGCTGTACAGAATTAAGCCGGGATGAAATCGTCGCAGAAATCCGGGAAAAGGGCTTGACAGGCGTCAAAGAAGCGATGTACGTGCTGGGATGGAAGCAGGAGGAAGGCTGTACGAAATGCCGCCCGGCGCTTAACTATTTCCTTGGAATGGTCCATCAGGAGCTTTATCGTGATGACCGTGACTCCCGCCTCGTCAATGAAAAAATGCACGCTAATATCCAAAAGGATGGAACTTATTCTGTAGTGCCGCGAATGTATGGCGGCGTAACGACTGCGGAGGATCTGCAAAAAATCGCCGAAGTCGCCAGAAAATATGACGTCCCGCTTGTGAAACTGACAGGCGGCCAGCGGATTGGCCTGTTCGGATTGAAACAAGAAGATTTGCCGCAAATCTGGGAAGAGCTCGGCATGCCGTCCGGCTATGCGTACGGTAAAACACTGCGTACGGTAAAAACTTGTGTCGGGGCAAAGTTTTGTCGTTTTGGAACGCAGGACTCAATGAGCCTGGGAATCAGATTGGAGAAAAAATTCGAACGCCTCGATACACCGCATAAGGTCAAGATGGGAGTGTCGGCCTGCCCGCGCAACTGTGCTGAAGCAGGCATTAAAGACGTCGGGGTCGTCGGAATCGATGGCGGCTGGGAAATTTATGTTGCTGGAAACGGCGGGACTGACCTCCGTGCCGGGGACCTGCTCTGTACTGTTAAAACGGAAGAAGAAGTTATGGATATAACCGGTGCCTACATGCAGTATTATCGCGAGACAGCAAACTACTTGGAACGCACCTCAAAATGGCTTGACCGAATCGGGCTCGGAGCTGTAAAAGAAATACTCGCAGAAGAGGGCTTAAGAAAACAATTAAACGAGCGCCTCGACCGCACCCTTTCAAGATATAATGAACCATGGATGGAAGCTATTGAAAGCAAAGAAATCCAGGAAAAATATTACCAAACACGATCAATCCCGGTAACGGTTCGATAAAGGAGTGGCAGACATGAGGACAACAAAAGAAAAAATCAGAGTGGCGGACTATGCGGCCCTTCCAGCAGGATCGGGGCAAGTCATAAAAATTGAAAACGAAGAAATTGCGTTGTTCCGTTTGACAAATGGTGAAGTGAAAGCGATTGAAAATAAGAGTCCGCATCCAAAAGGCGGGACCCTTGCAGCAGGCATGCTAAGCGGCGAATTCATTTATTGCCCGGTTTACGATTGGAAGATTTCATTGCAGGATGGAAGAGTCCAGGCACCGGAAAGCGGCAAGGTAAAAACATACAATATCGAGGTCGAGGGTGATAGCGTGTACCTTGTTCGATAAATGATTGAACTTGGAAACGCAATTCATCAAAGGAAAAAAGGTTTATTTTCTACACGAAACCCCGGAAGGATGTCAGCATCATGAGTAAAGGAAAAGTGTATTTAATTGGAGCCGGCCCTGGCGATGTCGGATTAATCACCGTCAAAGGTATGGAAGCCATTAGGAAAGCGGAAGTGATTCTTTATGACAGGCTGGCAAATCCGAAGCTGCTTGAATTTGCAGTGCCCGGCTGCGAGCTGATATATTGCGGAAAACTGCCCCACCGTCATATTTTACGCCAGGAAGCCATCACTGATTTGCTCGTTTCAAATGCGCTTACAGGAAAAACCGTAATCCGTCTAAAAGGCGGGGACCCGGGGGTTTTCGGCCGTGTCGGCGAAGAAGCGGAAGCTTTGGCGCAGCATGGTATCGAGTTTGAAATCGTTCCCGGTATTTCTTCCGGGATTGCGGCTCCACTTTATGCGGGCATTCCCGTCACGCACCGAAAATATGGTGAATCTTTTGCCGTTGTGACGGCTCATGATAAATCGCTGGATGGCAAGCCGCTTCTTGATTGGCCAGGACTCGCTTCCGGTGTTGATACGATTGCCTTTTACATGGGAATTGCAAATTTGCCATTCATTTGCGAAAACCTCATCAAAAATGGTAAGCCTTCCGACACAGCAGTGATCTTGATTCAGTGGGGCACATTCGGGCGCCAGAAGACGCTCCAGGGTACACTGGCAACAATTGCAGTTCAAGCGACAGCGGTCAGTTTCAGCAATCCTGCGATAACATTGGTAGGCAATATCGTGTCCTTAAGGGAAAAAATCAGCTGGTTTGAAAAAAAGCCATTGTTTGGCCGGCAAATTTTGCTTGCCCGGACGGGAACCAATCAAAGTGAACTTGCAAAAGAGCTTTCGGACCAGGGTGCAGATGTGATCGAATTTCCGAAATGGAATAAGGTCCCGGCCCCGATTGATATGCATATACTAAAGAACTTAGATGCTTATTGCAGAATTTTGTTCACTTCGCCGGAAAGTATCACCGATTTTTTTACAGTCCTTTTCGAAGCGGGAATCGATATCCGCTCCCTGAAGGCTGAGCTTTTTGGAGCTTCAGTGAAATCTGCCAAAGCATTGAATGAAAAAGGCTTTTTGGCCGACACAGCTGAAAAAATGCGTCCTGATGGAAGGCTGCTTCTGGTTGGTGACAATCATCTTCAAGAACAGCAGCTGGCCTATGCCTCCTCCAAGTATGGACGATTTGATTTGTACATCACGAGCCATAAAAAAATCGATGAACAGTTTCTGCCGATTTTTGAGCGAATGCTTGAGGAAGCTGCTGTTGATACCGTTATTTTTCCAAGCAGTTTATCGGTCAAGATTCTGATGCAAGAGGGGATCAATGCTAACTTTATTCCAAGGGAGCTGCTGGATCGTGCATCAATCGTCTGTATGGGGAAGCAAACGCTGCAGGCAGCGGCAGAACATGAAATTAAGCCGAAAGCTGTGCTTGCCAATCCAACTAAAGCTGCTTTGTTGGAGCATTTGATAAATAGTAAATGGGGGTAAGCCTCTGCTTAAAGTATAGGAGGACAAGCACATGGAGGCAGTCATTTTAATCGGCCATGGAAGCCGGTCGGAAAAGGGGAACATGAAGTTCCGAAGATTTATCGATGAGTGGTATAAAGTGGTCGAAGTGCCGATAAAAGCATACGGCTTTCTCGAAAACGGGGAACCGGATATTTTTCAAGCTGTAGAAGGCTGTGTTGAAAAAGGCGCAAAGCAATTGATTATTGTTCCGTTCCTGCTGCTGCCGGGCATTCATGCCAATGAAGATATTCCATCAGAATTAAAAACGGTACAACAGGTATTTCCCGATGTTACGATTCAATACGGAAAACCAATCGGCTATGACGAAGAAGTTGTAAAGGTGATTCAGGAACGGCTTGGCGCGAAAGGTTTTTCAAACAGCAAACAGGAATCAGTGTTGCTTGTCTGCCACGGCAGCCGCGAGCCAGAAGCCGCAAAGGAATTGAGCCGTCTCGCAGAAATGCTCCAATTCAATCTTGCTTCGCCGGTGTATACCGGGTATATTAAATCTGATCCCGATTACCGGGTTGTGATGGATGGAATCAATATGAATAAAGTCTATGTCGTCCCACATTTTCTTTTTACAGGTGGAGTTGCAAAGCAGATTTCTGAACGGCTTGCAGGAGAACAATCGATTTTGTGTGATCCGACCGGTTTTGATGGAAGGCTCCGAAACGTTCTGCGCAAAAGAGTTGCTGAAACTAGGGCAAGCCATGCTATATTTGGACGTAGAGGTGTTGATTATGAAAGAAGAGTATTATCCGGTGAACCTTAATTTGTCCGGAAAAATGACTGTGGTTGTCGGAGGGGGAAAAGTGGCCGAGCGCAAGGTTTACGGGCTGCTAAATACGGGCGCCACAATCTGCGTCGTTAGTCCTGAATTAACTGCGGGCCTGAAAAAATTAGCGGATGGACAGAACATTGATTGGCGCCAAAAAAGCTTTTCTGCCGAGGATATTCAAGAGGCAGCATTGATTATCGCCGCGACAAATAATCAAGAAGCAAACATAGAAGTCCACAGGGCTGCCTCAGATTTTCAGCTTGTCAGCATGGCGGATAACCCTGAGCATTCAGACTTTATAGCACCGTCCGTTTTGAAAAGAGGAAAGCTTCTAATTACAGTCTCCACCTCGGGAGCCAGCCCTTCGTTGGCAAAAGCAATACGAGATGACCTTGCCGAAGTGTATGATGAAAAATTCGAAAACTATCTCGAATTTCTACATGATTGTCGACAATTTATCTTAAACAACGTCGCCGATCCCATCAAGAAGCAACAGCTCTTGACAGCCATCATCGACCCTGCTTTTTTAAACAGCAACACCAGGGAAGAAGAGTTTGAAAAATTGTATGCGGAAATTTTAACAACGGACTAATTCGCCTTCTCCGGTTGTTTAGTTTTGTTAGCTATAAAATATATGACAAAAGATAAATAATCGATCCGATCAGCGAACACCCCGCAAATATATAGGCAATATCTGATGCATCAACATCTTCAATATCTTCGATCCCCTCCAATTGATTTTCAAAATAAAAGGATTCATCTGATTCACGGGTTAATGTCTGTCCATTATTAAGATATTCCATATTAGTAGCGTTTACTGAATTTTTGTTCATTTCTACATCTCCTTTAGGAATATTTGATTCTTTAATAAAATGAAAATGTTTCTATCATAGTACCCATTAAGAAACCCTGTGAAACGTTTACGGAAATGGAAAATAAATGTAATAAACAATCAGTCAGTAAGGAGGATCATCAATTGTTAGTCAAATGGATTAGAGCAGAAGTGCCTGACGACAAAAGAGAGCAATTTTCAGAGGCTCAAGAGCAGTGGGCTGAATTGAGAAATCTTCAAGGGTTTCTGGGACAATGCGGGGGATGGAATCAACGCAACCCGAGTGAAGCCTGTGTTATCGGCTTTTGGAAGGATTATCAAGTTATACCCCTTCCGTATTCGGGTATTAACAAGATAAAGAAACAAATTCATTTTGAAACATGGTGTAAAAAAAGCAGCAATGAGCATACTAGGCTTGTTACTGAAGGAGGTTTTTCAAATGAATCGAAAAGAAACGGAAAATAAACCGGCCGACAAGAATGGGAAGCTGGACAGCAGAGAGGCTGCGAAACGAATTTACGGTTCCGCTGAGGGCATGTCTGAAACAGAAGCTGCAAATTTAAAGATCCAAGAGGAGTTTTATGCTGACAATCATCGTCCAGAATACTCAATATTGCCTTATATTTCTGGCAACCCCAACCCAATTCTCATCAAAAACCCTTATGAAAAAAAATAAACCGGCTTTCATCATGAAAACCGGTTTTTGCATGGCCCAAAACCGGAACAGTTATTCATTATTCAAAAGGATAGTAAACTCCATTCATTTCCCGAAGCAATTCTTTAATATCCCCAATCGCATCTTCCCGTTCATACAGTTCATCCTCAGTCATACGATGAAGGAGCCTCAACAATGCAACTTGGATTTCAGCGATCGTTAAAGCTGTTTCGAGCTTGGTCATATAAGGATCTCCCCTTAATTCCATTTTCCGTTCAGCTTTCAATGAGCAGGGCTCGAGGTTACTTGTTATCCCTCACCAGGCTTTCTTTTTTTATTCTTATTGGGTTGTCCAACAGAATCATTACTCCCAATACTATCGATTTCTTTTATAACCAATTCCGTTAGTTTATCATCAAAAAAAGTACTCGGATTTACGTTTAAAATAAGTCCAATAACCTTAAGCCTTTCTGCATCCAATCTAACACTTCCCGAAGCGATATGCCTGTAACCTTGCAGAGACAAATTTAACTTCTTGGCCATATGCGTTTTTGTAACCCCTCTTGCTTGACGAATACGTTCAACATTTATATGAATCAATGTATCCCCTCCAAAACAAGAATAACGATTTCCGTTAATAAAATCATACTACCATTTCCTGTTAATGTCAAATATAATCCATTAGATCTCAAATTCCGTTAGTTTTCTATCGAAATTAGTTACTAATTGGTATTATTAAAATAAAACTAATCCGATAGCAGGTGATTTAAATGTCAATCGGTCACCGAATTAGAGAGTATAGGAAGAGAAGAAAACTAACGCAAAAGGAACTCGCTACAAAAGTCAATGTTTCGTCACAGGTCGTCTCAAATTGGGAGCGGGGATACACTTCTCCGGGAACTGAAGATATTGCCAGACTGACAAAGGTGCTTGAAGTAACTGCAGATTATTTATTAGGTCGAGAAAGCCAGGTGAGAGAACACGGTTACGACAATTTCACCACAAGAGAAGAGGAAAATGAGATAGTCGAGCTTCTTAACGATCCGGAGTTTAGGATATGGCGTGAGGAATTAAAAAATTCTCCAGAAGAAAATCGCCACGAAGCTCTCCGTTTTCTCAAATGGCTAAATACAAAAGGGAAAAAATCTTAAAACCAACACGTGGTTTACATTCAGAAGCTGAAAAAAGACGGGGCAGCAGCGTAAATAATAAGCACATTTAAGCGAACCCCGACCCCTTTGAAAACATATTGATGCACGAGAACTCGATTAATTAAGCGAAACCATTGTTCCCGCTTTTTGTGAGGGTAAACAGTTATAGCAATTCATTGATATGATAAATCTTTCCTGAATCAATCGTTCCTTCCAGGAGTTTGTCCATTAATGCATTGGCAACTATGTATGGGCTGCGCAAAGCTCCTGTTTCCTTGTATTGCTGAAATGTATCAACATCATGAAAAGCTTCGGCAGATGAAGAACGGATCGTCACTTGCATGTCGGTGTCCATTACACCAGGGCTAAAAGCAATAATTTTATGTGGGTGGCCTGCAGAACGTTGCTCCAGTGCTGCTGTTTGTGTAAACATATTTAAGGCCGCCTTCGTGCTGCAGTAAATACTCCATCCTTGAATAGGCCGCTCGCCTGCCCCGGAAGAAATGTTTATGATATGAATGGGAGTGTTGTGGCGATTTGCTTCCGCAATGAACAGGTTTGTCAGTAAAACGGGAGCGGTTAAATTGATTTGAATACTGTCTTCGACGAACTGAGCATCAAGGCGCCCAACCGTTTCAATCGGTTCGATCGCACCAGCGTTATTGATCAAATAAACAAGCTCTGGCCGCTTTCCAAAAAGCATTGTTGCAGCTTCTGAAAAAGCCGCATGGGCCTGCTCCACATCTGAGAGGCTGCAGGAAATGTGCTGATAGAGATGACCCTTTTCAGTTGCGATCGCTTGCAATTCCGTATTCTCAGTACGGGAAATGGTGATGATGCCAATGTTCTCTGCAAGCATTCGTTTGGCGATTTCTGCACCCAACCCTTTTGATGCCCCGGTAATTAATGCAAATTTCATTATTGTTCACTCCTTGACATTAGTAACACTAGTCAACCACAAAATAGGGACCAAATCCAAATTAAAAGTCTGCCGTTCAATGATAAATCCGACAGTTACTGGTTGCTCTGCTTTCCATTAATGGATTCCAGCCACTTAAAAAGGTTGATGCCTGCTGGTGGGGATGAGCAATTACCTCAACGGTTGCCCCTGCCTGAACAACTGCCCCTTCCTTTAAAATGATGAGACGATTTGTTAAGTATTCAATTTCCGTCAAGTCATGGCTGACAAGGACGACCGTTGTATTAGTTTCGTCGATGGCCTTTTTTAAATTTTGAATTAACTTCCTTTTAGTCGGATAATCGAGTGCGGAAAACGGTTCGTCAAGGAATAAAACCTCGGGCTCAAGCGCAAAAGCCCGTGCAAGATTGACTCTCTGGGCCTCGCCGCCGGACAAATGCTGTGCTTGTTTTGCAGCAAGATGGCCAATCTCAAAAGCATCAAGCCAAAACGCAATCTTGTTTTTCAATTCTTTGTTGCCGGTATTGCGGATTTTTAGGCCGATTGCGACGTTCTTATGGACAGAAGCATTGAACAATAGCGGCTGTTGCAGCGCAATCGCAAACCTTCTGCGCAATTGAAGAGGTGGTTTTTGGAGGGGGGTGTTTTGCCCTTGAAAAAAATAACTTCCGATGCATTTCGGTTCCAACAAACAAAGGGCCTTCAACAGCGTACTTTTTCCTGCACCATTTGGCCCCATGATGCCAAGGATTTCGCCACGGTCGATGGTTAATTGGCTTATATCAAGAATATTGTTTCCGTTCGCAACCCGTTTCATCTGTTCAATCCGAATTAACTCAGTCATAAAGATCCAGTCCTTTGCTGTAAGAAGGTTAGGCAGCATGTAACCATGAAAGCGAGAAACATCAAAATAAAAGACAGAGCAAGCGCAATATCAAAATTCCCTTTGGAAACTTCCATGACAATGCTTGTCGTCAGTATTCTTGTTTCACCGCGGATGTTTCCGCCGACCATCATCGCGGCGCCGACTTCCGCAATGACCCGGCCAAAGCCAGCCATGACAGCGGCGAGAATGCCAATTTTCGTTTCCTTTAGAAGGATGAACAGCATTTGCAGCTTTGTCGCGCCCAGGCCTTTTATTTGCAGCAGCATTTTGTCATCGATTTGTTGAAAGGCGGAGCTCGTTAATCCTACAATCAGTGGCAGAGACACAACAACCTGAGCGATCACTATCGCCGCAGGTGTAAACAGAAGCGCGTAATCGCCGAAAGGTCCAGACCGCCATAATAAAATTGTAATCCATAAGCCTGCTACAACAGGGGGAAGGCCCATTCCGATATTGACGAACACAAGCAGGAACTTTTTTCCTGGAAATGAGAGTAAACCGAGACAAACTCCCGCAGGAATCCCGATCACTGTACTAATCAGGACTGCTGTTAAGGAGCTTTTTAATGTCAGCCAGGCAATCTCGATAATTTCGGTATCCCCGCTCAAAAGCATTTCGAACGCCCGTTTTAGTCCATCCAGTAAAAGCTCCATATCACTTCATACCCTTCGTTAGTTTCGCTATTCTGAAAACAAAAAGAACAGCTGCTCTCCAAATTCTTCGACGCCAAACTGCTGAATCATTTCCTGTGTCTTTTCACTGGTCATAAATTCAACAAATAATTTTGCGGCTTCTTCGTTTACTTTCGGATGCGTTTCGGGATTCACCTGCATTACGTGGTAAACATTTAAGAGCTCTCCATCACCCTCAACCATTATCATAAGGTCTGTGAGCTGGTTTTGCTGGGCAAGATAGGTGGCCCGGTCTGTGAGCACATAACCGCGTTTTTCTGCAGCAACCCTGAGCGTATTGACCATGCCCTGGCCTGTTTCCAAATAAAAGTCCGCTCCGAAAGGTTGCAAATCAACGTTCTTCCATAGCTCAAGCTCTTTTTTATGGGTTCCGGAGTCATCCCCCCGGGAAACAAACAGTGATTTACGCTCATTTATTTTTTTTAAAGCTTTCGCCATCTCAAGTCCGCTTATCTTAGCTGGATCCTCTTTTGGCCCGGCCATGATAAAGTCGTTATACATGACTCTTTTCCGGTTAATCGCATCGTTACTGTCGATTAGCTCCTGCTCCGCTTCTGGTGCATGAACGAGCAGGACATCCGCTTCACCTTTTTTACCCATTTCAAGAGCCTGCCCTGTACCGACAGCGATAGTCTTGACGTTTATGTTGTTTTCCTTTTCAAAAGCAGGGATCAGCACATCGAGCAGCCCGCTGTCCTGAGTACTGGTTGTTGTCGCAAGAATGACATTTGTCGGTGCTCCTTTCGCTGGCGACCCGGACGCGGAAGAACAGGCAGATAATAGGATAAGAATCGTAGCAATCAAGGAAGAGACATAAACGTTTTTTAAATTCAAGATTATTCGCCCCTACTTTTTAAAATTGATAGATCATCTTTCCAAGCTCACTAAAATCATAGCCAGATAGATGTATCACAGTATCTTTGAAATCTTGCGTTTGGATGATCTCGATTAATTGTTCGAGAAACGGTGTATTTTCCGATTTCCAGCGAAAGACAAGATCAAATGGTTCGGTTGTGATCGGGATAAAATCGAGATTCAGTTGATCTGCGGCTGCACGAATGCCGAATGCCGTATCGGCAAGACCTTTGCTTATATATGAAGCAGCAGAGAGGTGGGTCCATTCCTCGTTGTCATACCCATTTACGGAAGCAGGGTCAATCCCTGTTAAGGATAACAAGTAATCGAGTGAGAACCTGGTGCCTGACCCTTTTTGCCGGTTCACAATCGAAATATCCTTTCTTGCCACGTCAGCGAGCCCGGAAATATTGTTCGGGTTATTCCTGGCGATCATCAATCCCTGCTCCCGGGATGCCAGCCTGATCACGGTGATTCGTTCATAAACAAATAATTGTTTGATAATCGGAAGGTTATACATACCGCTGGAAGGGTCAAGCAGATGAATGGCTGCAATATCAGCAAAACCGCGATAAAGACTCATCAAACCTTCGAGGCTGCCGATATAGGCCGGCTGTAAGCTTAGCTTTGAGTTCCGTTTTGATACATGTTTTACAAGGTACTCAACAAGGAAATCATGACTTCCAGACAATTGAAGAGCCCCGTTCATTCTTTGATCCGGACTTTCCGTTATGGCAGGGAACGTCTGCACCATCGTTTTATAACGCTCAACCTCGTCAGCTTCAATTCGCATTTTATTTCCGACTTTAAAAGCTCTTAATTCGCCTCGTTTGATCAATTCATAAACAGTGTGTTTTGATATTTTTAAAATTTCAGCAACATCATTGGCAGTAAACAATTCTTGATCCAATAGGCGCCCTTCCTTTCAAGAAAATGCTTGTTTATTTAAAAATAAAGCAGAAGTATCTTTCTATCTGTGATTTTTGTTACAATTCGTTTGGAAACGTTAAGTTTTGTGAAGGATTGTTAGGTGTTGATTCCAATAATCTACGTTTTTCCCCGTTAATCCAGTAAAGCTGGCCAGTTGATCCTACTGATAGCGTGGGTTTTTGTGAAATTTTTGTGACAATATGTAGAATATTTTTGTTGGGACACATTTAGCTAGTATATTAAGCAAAGGTACTATTAACTAATGGGGGAATTATTATGAAAAAAAGAATCACAGTTATGCTATTTGCAATGCTTCTTTTGGCAGGCTGCGGTAATGCTAATCAGGAGTCCGGTAAAAACGGGAATGGTGATCAAATGCCGGGTCTAATTGAGGCAGAGTTACAGATTCCTGAAAAAGTAGAATCGGCAGGGGAAGTTGAGTTAAGTGTCGCCGTAACACAAGACGGCGAAGCAGTTGAAGATGCTAACGAGGTAAAATTTGAAATTTGGCGTGACAGCAATAAAGATGCAAGCGAGCTGATTCCTGCGAAATATCAAGGAAAAGGGAAATATACGGCGATAAAAACTTTCGCAGAAGAAGGCCATTATACTGTTCAGGTGCACGTGACGGCACGCAGCATGCATACGATGCCAAAGCAGCAACTGCAAATTGGCAACCCGGCGGAAATGAGCCATGAACATCATGATGAAGAAAGTGACCATGATCATTAGCGTGATGACGGCTAATCATAAAAATTGAATGTAATAATATCCAAACGCCAGTAAGAAGTTGTGCTTTTCCCGTAATAAAAATATAATGAACTATTGTACACAATCCTTTTTTGGGAGAATGGATATGACTTCGAATCAAAAATCAAATTCCAGACTGGATTTCGGTCTAGTTTTAATATTATTTTTATTATTTCTGGCCAGCTGCGCAGCCATCTATAGTGCACAGACAACGGGCCAATACGGGGAAAACTTTTTAATCAGGCAGATCGTCTTTTATGCAGTCGGCTGCGGAATTATCGCTGCGGTTATTAATCTTGACTCTGATCAGTTAAAAAAATTGGCCTGGTATGCGTACGGATTCGGAATTCTGTTGCTTGGCTTGTTGATTGTTGCTCCAGATAGTATTGCACCTACAATTAACGGTGCAAAAAGCTGGTTCAGGGTACCTGGAATGGGGTCGCTCCAGCCGTCCGAGTTTGTCAAAGTATTTATCATTCTTGCGATCGCAAGGGTGATTGTTGAACACCATCAGAAACACCTCGTGAAAACAACTCAAACCGATTTATGGTTATTGGTTAAAATCGGCTTGATTACGCTGCTGCCGCTCCTTCTTGTCATGCAGCAGCCCGACCTCGGGACATCGCTTGTTTTTATTGCGATTATGGTCGGAATGATCTTTATTTCTGGCGTCAGCTGGAAACTGTTATTGTCTATTTTCGGTGCAGGGCTGTCGATTATTTCGGTTATCATGTACTTTGTCCTCTGGAAACCGGAAATTCTTGAAAAATATCTTGGTGTGCAAGAATACCAGTTCGGAAGAATTTATTCGTGGATTGATCCTTACAACTATCAAAGCACGACAGGGTTTCAGCTGACCCGGTCACTGCTCGCGATCGGGTCAGGGCAAACAGGCGGAAAGGGCTACGGGAACCGCGAGGTCTATTTGCCTGAAAGCCATACCGATTTTATTTTCAGTATTGTTGGTGAAGAATTTGGCTTTGTCGGAGCCAGTGTGCTTGTAAGTTTGTTCTTTTTGCTTATTTACCAAATCACAAAAGTAGGCATGGAAACGAAGAATGATTTCTATACATTTGTTTGTGTAGGGGTCATTAGCATGATCACCTTTCATGTCTTTCAAAATATCGGGATGACGATTGGCTTGCTGCCTATCACGGGGATTCCGCTTCCGTTTATCAGCTACGGCGGAAGTTCGTTGATGGGAAACATGCTCGCGATCAGCCTGATTTTCTCGATACGGTATCATTACAAAAAGTATATGTTCTCAAAGGATGCATAAGAGCGATGCCAAAAGATTGATTTTACGCGGAAAGGCCAACATAAACAGAGCGGAGGGGATTTCTCTTCGCTCTTTTAAATGCCCTGTTATTCAAGCACACCTGACTCAGTGAGCGTCACATCAGGATTGATGTTAACGGTTAAGTGCTTGTACTCATCCGGCCACCTGTTGTAGTCGAAATGCCGGGTTCTGCTGCTCACGTACATGCCAAAGCCGATCGGGTCAATGTTTTTATCCTGAAACCGGTGGGTCATGCCCGCACATTGTTCTTTTATATTTTTAACCATTGTATCTTCTATCTTCTTTACTTTTGCGGGGCTTAGTCTACCACCGGAATATTCTTTGATAATTCCTTCTACTTTAATGTCGAGGTCGAGTTCATATGGTTCCCGCTTATTGATTTTCAGCTTGAATTTAGACTTGATACTGCGGACATACGCTTCCTCTTTCTTAGTCATGTGAACCTTTAATCCGCCCCTTGTATGTTTATCTACCATTAATTTAAAATAAAACATTTTATCAGCCGGGATTTTATCAACGACTTTGTCTCCAGAGAACAGCGCCAAGCCATTGATTATTGCTTTCCCACCGCCGATATCTTTAATAATCGGCAGGAATGGATCTTGGCCTTTTTGGAAATACATCGCAGAAAAAACATGAAGGTTTACATTTGGTACATTCCTATTTTCGATATTATGCTCCAGCATATCCGCGAAATAAACAGCGGTTCCCCTCGTTCCATAGTCACCACCGATAATTTTGCCGGCCTCTCCTTCAGTTACCGCTAAATAAAGTCGTTCTGCGATACTCGGATCTCGTTGAAAAGCATCGATTAAGTGAGCAAGACCTCTCCTGGAAAGATCTTCGCCAAACATGGCAACCTCGAGGCTTCCGGTTACGAGCGGATCGGCCGCCATTCTTTGAACTTCGGCAATGATATCCTGGCGCAAAGTCGAAACAGCTGTATACGAAAGGTTTTTAACCTTTTTATCAGGTTCATACTGGGGGACGGCAAATGTGCCTTTCAGACGGCCATCATGTGAATCGTACGATACTCCTGCTTCGATACTCACATCGTCGACAATCTCCTTCTGTAAACAGCCGGTCAGTAATAAGGTGGCAAGCATCGCCGTAAGAAACGTCCTCATCCTTTTTTCACCTTCTTCGCAATCACAATTGAAAGGTAAAGGATCGGGATATAAACATAAATAAAAGCAAAACCGATTCTCGATGTCAAAGTGTTGAGGAAATCGACCTGGCTACGGGTCTCGATTAAAATGGTGACAATGATACAAATGATCGCAATCAAAAAAACGTTCTTTTTTTGCTGAAAAGAAAAAATTCGCTTAATTAATCGGCTTGCACACCAAACTGCGATGCATATATTAGGGAGAATCACAAGATTCCAATTGGCAATGCCAATGTATTCAAAACGTTCGACAATGGGCATTTCGACGATTTTCCAGATCGTGAGGGTAGCCCAAATCGTTTTTTGCAGTTGTTGCTCCGAAAAATACGCAAAGGAAATAATGGTTAACACTGTATAAATAAGAGTCGTTGTTAATATCGCTAAATGAGCCCATTTCTTGGATTTTTCGGGACTCTTGATAAATGGATACATTAATAATATTGCCTCGAAACCGATATAGGTTAGCGACATTTTATAAGCGCTGATTAAAAATTCGACTACTGAGTGGTCAAACAACGGAAGCATGTTTGCAAATTTCGCGTATTTTAAGGCGAATGCAAACGTAAGGAGCAAATAAGCTGGAAGGACTGTTCCAAAAAAGGCGATCCCGACAACAGTCCTAAATCCACCGTATATAATGTAAATGACGAGCAGTAAATAGGCGAGTGAATACCAAAAAATACTCATTTCTGGAAACATCCATACTTGAATGACCTCGATAAAGGTGCGAAGGGTAGTGACGGCAATGATCGTGAAATAAGCAATGAAGATCGTGCTGATCGCTTTCCCTAGTTTTTTCCCAAAAACGAAAATATTCGCAGTTACGAGATCGCCCTCAACGGTGCTGCAGATTTTATAAATTAACCACATAATGATATGAAGGGATAAACCGGAAAAAAGGACGGAAATCCAAGCTTCATATCCTGCACCCTTGGCAATGATCCGCTGATAGCCAAGGATCCCGATGCCAATTTGCATTGCTATTACAATGTAAAAGACGAGAAAAGGGGAAATTTTCAATGGTTCTGGAATCGACTCATTCTGGAGCATATTTCACCTCGGAACTATTCATCTATGTCTTTCTTTTCTCTGGCCTTCTTCGTGTTGAAACGAACCGGGTCTTCCGGCCGTAAAAATAGCGGGCGCAGCGCTTGTTTCTCAAAAGGAAGGCGGATTAAAGCATCCCTGAAATCGATCATTCTTGGTGGATAAAGCGGTGCTAAGAATGGTCTTTCCAATGAAGTGAGCCTTAACAAATGAGTAATTAAAATGCAGAAGCAAAAGATGATTCCAAGCAGGCCCCAAAGCTCGGCGAAAAATAAAAATGGAAACCTCAGTAAACGAATGGTATTGCCCATTCGATAGATCGGTGTGGTAAACGAAGCCAGCGCGGCAAGTGCTACAAGGATCAACAGGACATTACTCGTCAAGCCGGCCTCAACGGAAGCGGTTCCGATGACAATTCCGCCGACGATACCAATAGTCTGGCCAACTTTTGTCGGCAGACGGGCCCCGGCTTCCCTCAGTAATTCAATCGTTAGCTCCAAAAATAATGCCTCCAGTATTGGTGGAAGCGGAACTGCCCTTCGTGACGTAATCAATGTGGTTAGGAGATCTTTCGGAATCAGTTCATAATGATATGAAAGGGCAGCGACATAAATAGGCGTAACCAAAACCGAAAAAGCAACCGAAAACAAGCGAATAAGCCGGAAAAATGAGGCCAAATACCAATTTAACAGATAATCCTCAAAGGAACTGAAAAATTCAACTAATGTAGTAGGGCCAATAATCGCATGCGGTGAACCGTTCACAATCACCGCCACTTTCCCCTCTGCGAGCACCGCCGCAACCCTGTCAGGCCTTTCGGAGTCCAATAACTGTGGAAACGGAGAGTTTTGATTATCAGAGATGATTTGGGCGATGTAAGAACTGTCTAAAATTTCATCAAAGTTAATATTTTTGATTCGATGCCTGATCGTATTTACATTCTCTGGATCGGCAATACCGTCAATATGAAGAATACAAACCTTTGATTTAGATAAATCACCGACAATGATTTCTTCGACCACTAATTCCTTAATAGGAATCCGCTTCCTGATCATGTTCAAATTCTGGTCAAGCGTCTCAACGAAAGCTTCTTTCGGACCGATAACACTGAACTCAACCTCAGGCTGTGTAACTTTCCTTGCGACGTTTTTCTGTGCCGAGATAAAGGCGAATTTTTTCGGATCTGTTTCAACGGTTAACATCGCGTTGCCAGCGAAAAGCTTTTGCTCGATAACCGAAGGGTCTTCCGATACTTCCACCTCTGCTACCGGGATAATTTTTTTGACATCATCGATAACAGCAAATGGCTGCTCCAGCAAATAAGGAAGCGCATTTTCCTGCAAAATTTTTTCATCAACAAGCGTTGCTATGAATGTAAAAGTGAAACGCACATTCGTTTTTCGGTTAACATAAAAGGTTTTCTTAAAATCCTTTGATTTACTAAGGTTTTTTTCCCAGTCGTTGTTCTTGGCATCTTTTTGAGTTCGCTTTTTTTTAAACCACTGCTTCATATTGTTCCCACCGCCAGTTTTGCCATAAAGCTATTATTTCCTTATCTGCCAGTTTTATGAGAGATAAAAAAGAATCCGCAATTTTTGCAGATTCTTTCTAGAAGATATTTTTAAGTAATATGCACAGTGATGTTATTATTTTTAACTGTTGACAGGGGGGATGTTATTTTAGGAAATAGTTTTCGAGATCATCGAGCATTAGATTAGCCGCTATGACACCACCGGCTGTGTTCCAAATTGCATCGCTAACCTCATAGGCGTTCCCGCTTTTCACAGCGTTTAAGTTTTTCCATAAGGGATCATTTGTCCATTCTTTTGCTGTATCGAGAGCTGCTTGATCACCTTTTGGAGCATATGTGAAGTAGAAAAGGATGTCACCGTCCATTTGTGGGATTACCTCCTTGCCAACTTCGATCGCAAGGTTTCCAAGCTTATTATCTGGAGTGAAAAGATCTGCCTGCTGTGCAGCGCGTTTAAATCCTAATTGCTCGAAAATAACCCCGGAAAACGAATCTGTGTAATAAATACGGGACTTTCCGGCCATGAATCTGACGACGGAAACTTCTCGATTTACTTTATCACCCAGTTTTTCTTTTAACTCTTCTACATGGTTATCAAACTCATTTAATACTTTCTTACCTTTTTCTTCTTGATTTAAAGCTTTTGCATATAATTTAAAGTTCTCTTTCCAATCTCCTCTTAGCGTCTCTGAAAAGATGGTAGGAGCAATCGCATTCAGTTGGCTGTATACAGCTTCTTGACGCAGCTTGTTACCAATGATTAAATCAGGTTTTAGTGCGGCGATTTTCTCCAAATTCACCTCGTGCTCAACACCGACAACTTCTACGCCATCCATATCCTTTTTAATATGATCGTACCACGGATCCCCAAGCCATGATTGCACAGCACCAACGGGTTTTACGCCTAGTGCCAACAATGCTTCTGTACCTTCGTTTGTAAGAATGATCACTCTCTTAGGTGTTTTTTCTATAGTAGTGTTGCCCATTGCATGTTCAACCGTATAGCTTGGCGCTTCTGCATTGTTGCCAGCTTCGTTTGTTGCAGCAGATTCCTCAGCTGTGTTCCCGCAAGCGGCAAGAAGGAAGAGAGCAACTAAAGAAATAATTGCAGATAAATGTTTAAAGCCTTTCATTTTATGTAGCCTCCTAAAATCGTTGTGAATGATAATCATTTTCATTTGTAGGTCAATCATAAAATGATTTTTTTACCGTGTCAATAACTAAATGAAAATGATTATCAAAGTCATTGACACTATTTCACTATTACAATAGACTGAAAATATATTTAGTAGTTGAATAAATTTCATAATGCATTTCTTGTGAAAAACGAATAATAAATTAAAATTATGACAGTTTTATTCGTTCATACGGAACCCTCATGGTTATTCCGGATAAATTTAATTCGTTTTTCGTTTAATACATTGTGGAATTTACTCAGTTGGAAAGGTATTAAGCTATGTTGTTCAAAAATAACCGGCAAAAATGGACTGGCTTGGCTGTAGCCATGATTATTTTGCTTTTGTTAATGTGCGCAAGTATTGTATACGGGTATACGGATACATCCTGGCGGACGGCCATTGCTGCGTTTACGAATTTTAATGGTTCAAATGAACATATCATCATTCAATCGGTAAGAGTTCCCCGTGCATTTATTGGGGCTGCTGTTGGGGCAAGCTTGGCAATTTCAGGTGTCTTGATGCAGACACTAACGAAAAATCCGCTCGCCTCACCCGATATCTTTGGGGTGAATGCGGGAGCTGGCGCCTTTGTTGTAATAGCTGTAACGATCTTCAGCATTGGGAATCTCCAATTATTCACGTGGGTTTCTTTTGCAGGAGCGGCTATAGCTGCGATCACTGTTTATGCTGTTGGATCCATAGGCAGGGAAGGCTTAACACCCATGAAGATGACACTTGCCGGCGCAGCAATGACAGCGATGTTTGCATCTTTTACCCAGGGACTCCTCGTTTTAAATGAAGCTGCTTTAGAGCAAGTATTATTTTGGCTGGCGGGTTCAATATCCGGTCGTAAACTTGACAACTTAACGGCAGTTCTTCCCTATTTAGTCACAGGTTGGATTGCTTCTCTCGTTATTGCATCCAGAATGAATGTACTGGCGATGGGTGAAGATGTGGCAAAAGGTCTCGGGTTAAATACCGCTTTCATTAAAATAAGTATTGGTGTAATTGTCATCCTGCTTTCAGGAGGTGCAGTTGCCGTGGCAGGCCCGATTGGATTCATTGGAATCGTTGTTCCACATCTGACCCGTTCACTCATAGGAAATGACCATCGCTGGTTAATCCCGCTTTCCGGCATGCTGGGCGGAGTATTACTGGTTGCTGCTGATATCGCATCGAGATATATTTTGATGCCGCAGGAAGTTCCAGTCGGGGCCATCACTGCTATTATCGGAACCCCATTTTTCATTTATATTGCGAGAAAGGGGTTCAATGGGCGATGAGCGAATACAAAATTGTTCGCATCTATAAAGGAACAGTTTCTTTTTTAATCGATAAAAAGGCATTATTTACTGTCCTTGGTTTGTTGCTTGTAGCTGCATTAATATTTATTATCAGCACTGGATTGGGAGAAATGAAAATCAACCCGTTTAAGGTACTACAAGTGTTTTTCGGCGGAGGTTCAGATATGGACCGACTTGTCATCCAGTCATTCCGGTTGCCGAGAATTATGACAGCGTTGCTGGCAGGCGTGGGCCTGGCAGTAGCGGGAGCCATTTTGCAGGGGATGATCCGAAATCCGCTTGCATCTCCAGATATCCTGGGGATTTCCGGTGGAGCAGCGGTTGCAGTTGTCGGTTTTTTAGCTATATTTAGCGATAACAACCATGTATTGACTGTAAGCATTAAATGGTTGCCTGCTGCTGCTTTTACAGGAGCAGCAATCGTCGCATTGCTGGTTTATTTTTTGGCCTGGAAAAATGGAGTCTCTCCGATAAGACTCGTTCTTGTGGGAATTGGGGCCATGAGTTTAACGAAGGCTCTGACAACATTAATGATGGTTTTGGGGCCTATTTATCAGACAAGCCAGGCAAATATCTGGATTACCGGGACGGTATACGGTTCAACATGGGAAAACGTAGGGGTTTTAGTGCCGTGGTGTTCCATTCTGATTGTCATAGCTTTCATATATGCAAGGCATGTTAATATTCAAGAACTTGGTGATGAAGTAGCGGCGGGGCTTGGAGGCAGTGTGCAAAGGCAGCGCTTTATATTATTAATGCTGAGCACTGGGCTGGTTGGCGGCTCGGTCGCATTCGCTGGAGCAATCGGCTTTGTCGGTTTAATGGCGCCACATATGGCAAGACGGCTTGTCGGTGCTTCGTTCGGTGCGTTAATCCCAGCTTCTGCATTGATTGGCGGTATTCTCGTCATGCTTGCTGATCTGGTGGGAAGAACATTGTTTGCTCCGCTCGAGGTTCCGGCCGGGGTGTTTACAGCCGCAATAGGCGCGCCATACTTTATTTATTTGTTGTACAAAACCCGAAATTCGGCAGGCTGAGTAATCAACTTTTTTTCAGACATACACGGAGCAAATTATACGGAAAAAGGAGCTGGCAAACATGGGGCAAGCAATTGAAACGAGACATCTGACGCTTTCTTATGGAGACACGATCATCATTGATGAGCTGGACCTGAAAATTCCGAAAGGCGAAATTACCGTTTTTATTGGCGGGAACGGCTGTGGAAAATCGACTTTGCTCCGTTCGATTGCCAGGCTGCTCAAGCCGCAGGCAGGAACGATTTTACTGGAAGGCGAAGCGATTGCCAAACAGCCGACTAAGGATGTCGCAAAAAAAATGGCGATTCTTCCCCAATCTCCAATCGCACCGGAAGGGCTTACAGTTCTGCAGCTTGTCAAGCAAGGGCGCTATCCACATCAAACATGGTTGAAGCAGTGGACCGAACTTGATGAGCAAAAAGTGATCGGAGCTTTGGAGGCCACCGGGCTGGCAGATTTGAAAGATCGTTCCGTCGATTCCTTATCGGGCGGACAGCGGCAGCGGGCATGGATAGCAATGACCCTTGCCCAGGACACAGATATCATTCTCCTCGATGAGCCAACTACTTACCTCGACATGACTCATCAAATTGAAATATTGGATTTGCTTTTTGAATTAAATGAACAAGAACAACGAACGATTGTGATGGTTCTTCATGATCTGAATTTAGCGTGCCGTTATGCACATAATATTGTCGCGATTAAGGATCAAACAGTATTTGCGCAAGGGAAGCCGGAAAATGTCATTAATTGCAGCCTCGTCAAAAATGTGTTTGGAATGGATTGTGAAGTGACGATGGACCCGCTTTTCGGCACGCCATTATGTATTCCCTATGGCAAGGGAAGATGCATTATCGAGAGGCCAGGCGTCTTAACTGGAGTTTAAGCCAACGGTGACAGAAATGAACAAAACCTGCCCGCTAAAATGCGGGAGGCTGACAAAGGAGGACCAGCATGGATGAGAAATTCTTAAATCAGTTTGAAGCTTTACTGGACAAATACACGGAGCTTTTGATTGGTGAAAGCAATGAGGATCTGAAAGAAAAAGTGAAAGTATGGGCTCTGTACAGCTATATTGCCAAATCGATGCCTCCGCTCGCCAAGCATTGGAATGAGATGTACCCTGAGGCAAAGGAAGAAGTAAAAACGATCATAAGTGAAATTAAAAGTTTAAATGAAGCGCATCGCCAGCATGGAGGCCGCGCTGAAAAATAAAAACGCCATTGCCCAAATAATTGGGGAATGGCTTTCTTCTTTGAGGGTGATAATTATCGATCAATTATATGTATGGCGTTTTTGCAAAGTTGACCGACACATTCCGATGATTTTCTTACTAAACTAATATTCAAAAATATGAAAAAATGATAAAATTGATTTGCCACTCAGGTGCTTTTTACTGTTGTGTAACCGTTTTCGAGAGGGGATAATGAGATTGGAGCAAGCATTAAGAAACTTTTTTCTCTTTTTATCTAAAAATAAAACTTTAACAAAAATGGCGAAAAAATACGGATTGCGCTTCGGGGCTTCCCGCTTTGTCGCCGGAGAATCAATCGAGCAGGCTGTAGAAGTGATCAAAGACCTTAACCAAAAAGGGCTCGTTGTGACGATTGATTATTTAGGTGAATTTGTCGACAATGAACGGGAAGCAAACGAGATGGCAGATCACTCAATTGAAGCAATTAAAGCGATTGGCCGGGAAAAGCTCGATGCACAGCTTTCCTTGAAAATGACCTCGATGGGGCTTGATATTTCAGATGAAATTGTCATGCAAAATATGCGGCGGATTCTTGATGCTGCAAAAGAAAACGATGTGTTTGTTACGATCGATATGGAAGACTTCTCACGATGTCAAAGGACGATCGATATCTTTAAACGTTTAAAAGCTGAGTATGATCATGTCGGCACCGTCATCCAGGCATATTTATATCGCACTGAAGGTGATATACACGACTTAAATGAGTATTCACCGAATCTTCGCCTCGTAAAAGGAGCCTACAAGGAACCGGCAGAGGTTGCTTTTCCCGACAAACAGGATGTAGACGAAAACTTTAAAAAAATTATTGGCATCCATCTTTTAAACGGCAACTATACGGCTGTCGCCACCCATGATGAAGCTATCATTGAATATACGAAACAGCTTGTTAAAGAACATAATCTCCCAAACAACCAGTTTGAATTTCAGATGCTGTTTGGAATCCGCCCTGATCGGCAACTTGAGCTCGTCCAGGAAGGCTATAAAATGAGGGTTTATGTCCCGTTCGGCACCGACTGGTACGGCTACTTTATGCGCCGCCTAGCTGAACGGCCGGCCAATGTAGCGTTTGTTTTAAAGGGAGTCTTTAAGAAATAAAGATAAGCTAATCTAAATTCTGCTCAGAAAAGCAGTTTTCTAGATTAGCTTTTTCTATAATAATGGCTGATTTTGTGGGCAAACTTCATTTTAACTAGGCGGCAATTTTAGCCTTAATGATATATTTCGAAAAATTTTTATTTTTCCGCTGTTTATTATTGCGAAAATTTTGTAAATATTTTATAGTTATAAGTAGCACGACTCATTCGAAAGCAAATTTTTTTTGACAGAAAAATGAATGAGTATTCATTCAAAAATGTCAAAGGGGGAAACAAAATTGGTCCAACGTATTAAAAAAGCTGCAGTTCTTGGGTCAGGTGTGATGGGTTCAGGAATTGCTGCGCATCTTGCCAACATTGGAATCCCAACATTGTTGTTGGATATTGTGCCTCGAGAATTATCCGAGGCGGAAAAAGCGAAAGATTTAACGCTCGAAGATAAACAGGTCCGCAACCGAATCAGCGCAGGTTCCGTGCAAAAATTGCTCAAGCAAAAGCCAGCCCCGCTTACGTCAACAAAGAACCTAGCTTTAATTGAAGCAGGTAACTTCGACGATGATATGCCAAGATTGAGTGAAGTTGACTGGATTATTGAAGTCGTTGTCGAAAATCTAAATGTAAAAAAACAAGTATTTGAGAAAGTAGATCAATTCCGTAAGCCGGGAAGCATTGTTAGTTCCAATACTTCGGGGATTTCCGTTGAAGCGATGGCGGAAGGGCGCTCAGAGGATTTTCAAAAGCATTTCCTGGGCACACATTTTTTTAATCCACCGCGTTATTTAAAGCTTTTGGAAGTGATTCCGACTAAACATACGGATAATGACGTTCTTTTATTCATGAAGCAATTCGGTGAAGACGTTCTAGGAAAAGGGGTTGTTGAAGCGAAAGACACTCCGAACTTTATCGCGAACCGGATTGGAACGTATGGGTTACTCGTTACGGTTCAAGAGATGTTGAAAGGCGGGTACAGTGTCGGCGAGGTTGACTCCCTTACAGGGCCGCTCATTGGCCGCCCAAAAAGCGCGACCTTCCGTACCCTTGATGTAGTGGGACTTGATACGTTTGTCCATGTTGCCAACAACGTATATGAGCAGGTAGAAGGAAAGGAAAAAGAAGCTTTTGAAGTTCCTGACTTTATGAAAGAAATGTTGAACAAAGGCTGGCTGGGCAGCAAATCAGGTCAGGGCTTCTTTTTGAAAAAGGGGAAAGAGATACTCGAGCTCGATCCAAACACATTGGAGTATGGAGAACGGAAGAAGCTTAAAACAGCCTCAACCGAAATGAGCAAGCAGGAAAAAGGGCTTGGCAATAAAATGAAAGCGCTCATATTTGCTGATGACCGCGCCGGACAATTACTATGGAAGATTATTAGTCCGGTACTCGTCTACTCTGCTGAATTGCTGGGGAAGATAGCCGATGATATTGTCGCAATCGACAGGGGGATGAAGTGGGGCTTCGGTTGGGAGCTTGGCCCATTTGAAATATGGGATGCGATTGGTTTAGAGACATCTGTTGAAAAAATGGAAGCTTCCGGCCTGGAGGTTCCTGACTGGGTAAAAGAGCTGGTCGGAGCGGGATATACTTCATTTTACAAAGAAGAAGACGGAAAGCTGAGCTTTTTCCATAATGGTGAATATCGCCTCATTGAAGAAAACCCGAAGGTGATTAACCTTAAACAGCTGAAAAAACAAAAAGGCCTTATCAGAAAGAACAGCGGAGCAAGCTTAATTGATCTCGGAGATGGTGTTGCACTGCTTGAGTTCCACTCACCAAATAACGCAATCGGGCTCGACATCATTCAAATGATCAACTTTGCGGTTGACGAAGTTGAAAAAAATTATAAAGGTCTGGTGATTGGCAACCAGGGAAAAAACTTCTGCGTCGGCGCTAACCTGGCGATGATGTTAATGGAGGCACAGGATGATAATATTTATGAACTCGATATGACGGTCCGCCAATTCCAGCAGGCGATGATGAAAATCAAATACAGTTCAAGGCCGGTCGTCGCTGCCCCATTTGGAATGACGCTCGGCGGCGGAACAGAAGTATGTCTTCCTGCCGCACACATCCAGGCTTCAATGGAAACGTATATGGGACTTGTCGAGGTTGGTGTCGGCTTGATTCCAGGCGGCGGTGGAAACAAGGAATTGTATATTAAATATCTTAACAGCCTGCCGAACGGTGTTGAATTTGATCTGCAAAAAGTCGCCAATAAAGTGTTCGAAACGATTGCGATGGCGAAAGTGTCCACCTCCGGGGAAGAGGCGCGCGACAATAATTTCTTGAATGCTGCGGATGCCATCAGCGTGAACGGGGATCACCTTCTCCATGATGCAAAGCAGGCGGCGCTTGCTCTTTATGAACAGGGGTATAAACCACCAGTTCGCAAGAAAATTCCGGTCGTTGGTGAACCTGGATATGCGACGCTTCTTCTTGGCGCGCAAACGATGATGTATTCCGGATACATTTCCGAGCATGATTTAAAAATTGCGAAAAAGCTGGCTTATATTCTTGCTGGCGGGAAGGTACCATACGGGACAGAAGTCGATGAACAATATTTGCTGGACCTCGAACGGGAAGCATTCTTAAGTTTAATTGCTGAGCCAAAATCGCAGCAAAGAATGCAGCATATGCTTGTTAAAGGCAAGCCGTTGCGCAACTAAACCATTTTCTGGATTTGATTTGACAATCTATTAAGCTAAATCGAAAAACCAATTAACTGTCCTTAATAAACCAAAACAATTCCGTATTAAAAGAATCATATTCTTACAGTTTTAAATATTAGTTCGTTTTGCATGGAAGAAATGCTTTATGAAATTTGTTCAGTTGAGTAAATTTCACAATGTAATAAGCTAAACCGAAAAACGAGTTAAATTGTCTTAATGAACGAGGAGGTTTCAGTACGAAACGAATAATGCTGTTTACTTTTATATAATTGTTCGTTTTTCAATTAAAGAAATGCTTTAAGAAATTTACTCAGTTATATAGATTTTCTCAACATTGCAGAGGAAAGAGAGGGAACAAGATGAGAGAAGCGGTAATCGTTGCAGGTGCACGTACTCCTATAGGAAAAGCGAAAAAAGGCACGCTTGCGAATGTCCGGCCTGATGATCTTGGCGCGCTTGTTGTCAAAGAAACATTAAAGCGGGCAGGAAACTATGAGGGCAATATTGATGATTTAATTATTGGATGTGCCATGCCGGAAGCGGAACAGGGCCTGAATATGGCACGTAATATCGGCGCATTGGCTGGCCTTTCCCATACCGTACCGGCGATCACGATTAATCGGTATTGTTCTTCAGGACTGCAGGCGATCGCCTATGCAGCAGAAAGAATCATGGTTGGTGGTTCCGACACGGTGATTGCCGGCGGGGCAGAGTCGATGAGTCTCGTCCCGATGATGGGGCATGTGGTCCGTCCAAATGCAAAGCTGGCAGAAACAGCTCCTGAGTATTATATGGGGATGGGGCATACAGCGGAAGAAGTTGCAAAGAAATACGGCATTTCCCGAGAAGATCAGGATGCCTTCGCGGTTCGCAGTCACCAAAAAGCTGCCAAGGCAATAGAAGAAGGTAAATTTGCAGACGAAATTGTTCCTGTCGATGTAACGATTCGCTCAGTCGGCCGCGATCATAAGCTGACTGAGAAAACGATTCAATTTAAGCAAGATGAGGGTGTTCGCTCGGGCACAAATATGGAAACGCTCGCAAAGCTTCGCCCGGCTTTCTCAGTTACCGGCTCGGTAACGGCAGGTAACGCGTCGCAAACGAGTGATGGTGCAGCAGCTGTTATGGTGATGGACAGGGAAAAAGCGGATTCGCTTGGCTTAAAACCTCTTGCCAAGTTCCGTTCCTTCGCTGTCGGCGGAGTTCCGCCTGAAATCATGGGGATTGGCCCAGTCGTGGCAATTCCAAAAGCATTGAAACTAGCAGGCCTGGAGCTTTCAGACATTAGCTTGTTTGAATTAAATGAAGCGTTCGCATCGCAGTCTTTGCAAATTATCCGTGAGCTTGGATTGGATGAGGAAAAAGTAAACGTCAACGGCGGCGCGATTGCGCTTGGCCATCCGCTCGGCTGTACAGGTGCAAAACTGACTTTATCGCTTATTCATGAGTTGAAGCGACGAAACGAGCAATTTGGTGTGGTCACAATGTGCATCGGCGGCGGAATGGGTGCAGCCGGAGTGTTTGAACTTTTATGAAAAAAGTGATGGGAGAGGCTTAAACGTAAGACTCTCTCTTAAAAATAGACAGGAGGAATATAAAAATGGCAAACCAAACAGATAGCTTAGTAAAAGGCGGCAGCTTTTTAATCGAAGATGTGTCTCCAGATCATATTTTTACGCCCGAGGACTATTCCGACGAGCAGAAAATGATTGCGAAAACGACTGAAGATTATGTTGTAGGCGAAGTTATTCCGCAAGTGGAGCACCTGGAAAACCATGAATTTGACCGTTCGGTAAAGCTTTTGAAGCAAGCTGGCGAGCTGGGATTACTGGGTGCTGATGTTCCGGAAGAATATGGCGGACTGGCGTTAGATAAGATCAGCTCTGCGTTAATTTCTGAAAAAATGGCCCGTGCCGGCGGCTTTTCGATTTCTCATGGCGCACATGTTGGAATTGGGTCACTGCCGATTGTTTTGTTCGGAAATGAAAAGCAGAAACAGCAGTATTTACCGCTGTTGGCAACAGGTGAAAAGCTTGCTGCCTATGCCTTGACAGAGCCGGGGTCAGGATCGGATGCACTTGGGGCGAAAACAACCGCGAAGTTAAATGCGGAAGGAACGCATTATATCCTGAACGGCGAAAAGCAATGGATCACAAACGCGGGTTTTGCCGATGTATTTGTGGTGTATGCAAAGATCGATGGCGAGCATTTTTCAGCATTCATTGTTGAACGTGAATATCCAGGTGTGTCGACCGGCGCAGAAGAAAAGAAAATGGGCATCAAAAGCTCTTCAACTCGTACATTGATTCTGGAGGATGCGCTTGTTCCGAAAGAAAATCTGCTTGGCGAGTTTGGCAAGGGTCATGTCATTGCATTTAATATTTTAAACATTGGCCGTTACAAATTGGGAGTTGGTGCAGTTGGTGCTTCCAAACGTGCATTTGAAGTCACAGTTCAGTATGCAAACCAGCGCCAGCAATTTAAAACGCCAATTTCCCAGTTCAATCTTACGAAAGAAAAAATCGCAACAATGGCCTCAAAACTTTACGCTGCAGAAAGCTCTGTTTACCGTACAGTCGGTCTGTTTGAAGACAGGATGAGCCGGCTGACCGACGCGGAAGCTAACGATGGAAAAGAAAATGCAAAAGCGATTGCTGAATATGCGATCGAATGTTCATTAAATAAATTTTTTGCAAGTGAAGTATTGGATTATATTGCTGATGAAGGTGTGCAGATTCATGGCGGATACGGTTTCATGGCCGAGTATGAAATCGAAAGAATCTACCGTGACTCCCGTATCAACCGTATTTTTGAAGGAACGAATGAAATCAACCGTCTGCTCGTGCCGGGCACTTTCCTCCGTAAAGCATTAAAAGGAGAACTTCCGTTGCTTCAAAAAGCGCAAGCTTTACAGGAAGAGTTGATGATGCTAATGCCGGAAGAACCGGGCGATGAGCCATTGGCGCAGGAAAAATATTTGGTGAAAAATGCAAAGAAAATTGGCTTGTTGGCCGTTGGCCTCGCTGCACAAAAATTTGGAAAAGCGCTTGATAAAGAGCAGGAGATCCTCGCAAATATTGCCGATATAATTTCCAATGCCTATGCAATGGAATCGGTTGTTCTTCGTACAGAAAAAGCAATTGAAAGAGATGGTCTTGAGAAGAGCAAGCAAAAGCTGCTGTATACACAAATTTTCTGCCAGGAAGCTTTCAACGAAATTGAAAGCCATGCAAAAGAAACGTTGGTCGCTGTAGAGAAAGGCGATACGCTGCGCATGCTTGTATCAGCGCTTCGCAAATTTACACGCCATACACCGATAAATGTAATTGGCAAAAAACGTGAAGCATCTGAAAAATTAATCACAGCAGAACGGTTTGTCGTATAAAACGAACCAAAATTGGCCGGAAAAGTAAAAACCTTCCGGCCATTTTTTTGTTCGTTGAAAAATATTACTGTTTTATATTGCAGCGGAATCAGAAAAGCAGGAAGGCGGAGAAGAGTGTCGAATCATTATGTATGGACGTATCCGTTAGGAATTCACCTGAAATTATGGTACTATTCAAATGAATAACAGGAAGCATGTCAATAGAAAGAAATGGATAAGATTACATTGGGTGGTGGAAGCATGGCATTAACGTTTTATTGGTATCCTAAGTGCGGTACGTGCAGAAAAGCAAAGAAATGGCTCGAGGAACACGGGATAGCTTATGAAGAAGTACATATTGTAGAAAATTCTCCTTCCCGCACTGAGATCGAAAAGCTGTATCGAAACAGCGGACTCGATATTAAGAGGCTTTTTAACACGAGCGGGCAAAAATATCGCGAGCTTGGCTTAAAGGACAAAGTGAAAACAGCGTCAGAGGACGAGCTTCTTGATTTATTGGCAGCCGATGGCATGCTTATTAAACGTCCAATAGCGACAGATGGACAAAAGGTAACGATCGGGTTTAAAGAAGAAGATTACGAAAAAGCATGGCTTTAAGTTAGGTTAGTATTTGTTACCAGGCAAGGAAATGCTTTTACTTACCTGGTAAGAAAATCTATAATAGATTACCTAAGATTACAGGAACATATGGAGGGATATGAATGAATACACCAAACGAATTGCGTTATTCAGAAGAACATGAATGGGTTAAAGTGGAAGGCGAGAACGTCCGTGTTGGAATCACTGATTTTGCACAATCGGAACTGGGCGACATTGTTTTTGTTGAGCTTCCGGAAGTGGGAGATGAAGTGAAAGCTGATGAGCCATTTGGAAGCGTTGAGTCCGTAAAGACCGTTTCTGAGCTGTATGCACCAGTCAGCGGGACAGTTGTGGCAGTAAACGAAGATTTAAATGACAATCCTGAATTTGTCAATGAGTCACCATATGAAAAGGCATGGATGATTGTCGTGAAACCATCAGATTCCGGTGAAATTGACAACTTAATGAGTGCCGAACAATACGAAGAAATGACCAAAGAAGATTGAAAAATGCGCCTTGAGTGATCAAGGCGTTTTTTTATCATCTGGAATGCGTCGTTTTTGCATACGTTGTGAAAATAGGTAAAAATAAATTTAGCAATATGAATCACAGGTAGTACACCACCACAGTCTCGTCTGCATAAATTATCGTAATTACAGATATAACTCCAAACATAGGTGATCATAATGAACATTGATATTTTTGAGAAGGTTCTTATTGTTGAAGGGAAATCGGACAAAACAAAAGTGAAAAACATTTTAAAGGAACCTGTTGAGATTATTTGTACAAATGGCACAATCAGCTTAGCTAAGCTCGATGAATTAATTGAGCTGCTGTTTGAAAAGGATGTTTATATATTATTTGATTCGGATGCTGCAGGAGAAAGGCTTCGCAAACAATTTAAACGAGAAATGCCCCAGGCAGCACATCTCTATATTGACAGAATGTACCGGGAAGTAGCGACGGCTCCCGAACACCACTTGGCTACTGTTCTTCTCGGGGCCAATATTGATGTTCATTCTGAATACTTGGAAAGAGGATAAAATTGTACCATGAAGGAATGGACGCGCGAAGATATCGAAAAACAACTCGAGGCGGGCGGGCCGGCAGTCATCTACTTTTACACACCTTTATGCGGCACATGCCAGCTTGCCGGAAAAATGCTGGAAGTCGCGGCCATGCTGTTTAAAGAAGTGCCGATTGGACAGGCAAATTTGAACTTCGTTCCTGAGTTTTCTGAACTTCTTACGGTTGAAAGTGTACCATGTCTTGTCATATTCAAAGATGGCAAATTGCAAGAAAAACTGTATGCTTTTCATTCTGTCCCGTACTTAGTTGAAAAAATAACTGCTTCTCTAAAACATTGACCAGGGGTTAAGCTCCTGGTTTTTGTTTTGCATGGCTTGCGGCAAGATAACATGCCATATTTCTTTAAACTATTTTGAATCATTTTACTCGCAAATATTTACAGATTGATGCGAAAAGGATTATGATATTTAGGGATTCGAAATATTTAAGGGGCGAAGCTGGATGGCGTTATATATGGAATGGGCAAATCAATTTCGCAATTATAATCGCAATATTAAATTAGCGATTACAGCAAATATTTTCACCCAAATTGGCCTGGGTGTTTTCATGGTTATCTATAACTTTTATATTCGTGAGCTCGGCTATTCTGAACAGGTTAATGGACAGGTTATATCGATGACGGCTTTAGCTACGGCGTTGATCTTAATACCTGCGGGTCTTTTAAGTGATAAGCTCGGCAGAAAAAAAGTAATGCTGTTCGGGGCAATAACTTCCGGAATTGTTCTCCTGTCAAGAAGTGTTGTTGAACCGCAAACACTGCTCATTTTGTTTGCCTTTGCCACCGGACTCACGACTTCCTTTATACAAGTTTCCGGCATTCCGTGGCTGGCCGAAAACTCGAAGCCAGAGCAGCGTGTCCACCTTTTCAGCATGCATTTTGCCGTTATGACTGCAGCCAACGTAGTGGGAAACTTGCTTGGCGGTGTTTTTACTGATCTACTTTCCTTATTAATTGATCCGCTCACGAGCATCAGGGTGACCCTATTAATGGGTGGTGTCATTTACTTGTTGGGTGTTATACCGATTTTGCGGTTTCAGGAAAAACCGGAATTGCTTGTCCAGAAAAACGCTGTCAAAACAGCCGTTTTAAAAAAAGTGCAGCTAAAGTGGGACAGCTTAAAAGTAATTATTCTGTTCGCAGTTGCGCAACTGATTATCGGTGTCGGGGCAGGTTTAGTCATCCCGTATTTGAACTTATACTTTGCTGACCGTTTTTCTGCTTCAAATTCAGTAATCGGCCTGATTATTTCATTAGGCCAGGCTGCGACAGCAGTTGCCATGGTTATTGGTCCGTATGTTGTCAGAAGGCTTGGCGAGGTAAGGGCAGTCGTGGTTCTTCAATTGTTGTCACTGCCATTTTTGCTGCTCACCGCTTATACGGAACAGCTATGGCTGGCGGCGCTGGGGTTTTTGTTCAGGCAGGCGTTAATGAATGCTGGAAATCCAATCCAAATGTCCTTGATGATGTCCCATGTTGATGATTCGATGAAGGGGCTGGCGAATTCAGTCAATCAGATGGTTTTTAGCCTCGGCTGGGCCATCATGGGACCTGTGTCAACCGGCATTGTTATTAAATATGGGGAATACTGGGGATATGCCTTCGTCTTTTCAATTACGGCCGGACTCTATCTTATTGGCTCGACCTATTTCTTTATCGTCTTCAGGAGCATAAACCGCCCGGAAACGACAGCAGCTTCGGTAAAAACGGTCTAGAATCGAAAAAAGACATATTTCTCGGGAAATGAATTGGCAATGCCGAAATATGCAGCGGTATTGCTTTATTTAATTCAAAGTGTCGAACTTTTCACGCAGGGCTATTGAACAAGAAAGTCGAATGAATCAATATCGATTTGTAAAGAGGTGCCCGGAATGGAACAGCACTTAACTATTTTTATTGAAGAAATAAAAACTAGACGTCATACAGCCTGTTTACTTGAAGATAAGTCATTGACTATTTTGTTCTCTTCTGAAAAGATCGACACCTGCCTGCATATTAGTGACGGGGTCATCATTATCGTGAAAGATCATGTGGGTTCCCCCGATGCTAAAATAGCAGGGGAAGAACGATTGATCTGTTCGTTGCTTGCCGGGGAATTAAAGCTCAGGGAAGCTTCTGCAACTGGATTGAGCATAATCGCGCCATTTCGGATCATTCTTTTTCTTGAATCACTTTTCTTTTTAGGAAAACCATATAATCCAACTGTTTATGGGAGGATTTCGGACGCAGGAAACAGTTGACTAACCGGCAAAAGGCATGGTATCATCTGTTTAAATATTCCGACAAAAACGACAATTGAATATTCTTATCAAGAGAGGTGGAGGGACTGGCCCGACGAAGCCCGGCAACCGGTTAATAAACACGGTGCTAATTCCAGCAGAGCATGGATAAAGTTTAAAGCCAATGTAACTTGCTCTGGCAGATAAGAAGAGATGACCCCCCTCTTCTTTGAAAAGGGGGTTTTTCATTTCTTCTTTTAATGAATCCTGGTTTTCTCTGCCATAGGCAGCTTATTGTTAAAAGAAATCACTAAATAAAGAGGAGAGATGAAAAGTGAGTGAAAAGCAGCAAAAATATCGAATTGAAACAATTGGGGTTCATGGCGGGCTAAAACCTGACCCGATAACAGGTGCAAGGGCTGTGCCGATCTACCAAAACAATGCCTATCAATTTAAAAATACCGAGCATGCAGCAAACTTGTTTGCCCTAAAAGAAGAAGGATATATATACACAAGAATTCATAATCCAACCGTTACCGTTTTCGAGGAAAGAGTTGCGCAGCTCGAAGGCGGCATAGGCGCTCTTGCAGTATCGAGCGGTATGGCTGCGATTACGACAGCGATTTTAAATGTTGCCGAGGCTGGCGATGAAATTGTTGCATCTGCTAATCTTTATGGCGGCACCTATAATCTGTTCGCGGTCACTTTGCCGAAGTACGGGATAAAGGTAAAGCTCGTTGATTCCACAGACCCTAATGAAATTACACGGGCAATTACGGAAAAAACGAAGGCTGTCTTTGCAGAAACAATCGGAAACCCGAGCTTGAGAGTTTTGGATATTGAAGCTGTTGCAGAGGCAGCACATAGTGCTGGTGTTCCATTAATCATTGACAATACATTTGCTACACCGTATTTATGCAGGCCGATTGAGCACGGTGCGGATATTGTTATCCACTCGGCCACGAAATGGCTCGTCGGGAATGGGACCACTCTTGGCGGGATCATTGTAGATGGAGGGAAGTTTGATTGGAGCTCAGCTAAGTTCCCGGGTTTTAATGAGCCTGATTCAAGCTATCACGATCTTGTTTATAGTGAAGCATTGGGTCCAGCAGCGTTCATTGTTAAAGCGAGAGTCCAGCTTCTTCGCGATTTGGGACCGGCACTGAGCCCGCAAAACGCTTTTCAATTCACACTTGGATTGGAAACCCTTCATGTGAGAATGAAGGAGCATGTTGCCAACACGAAAATCATGATTGAGTATCTGGAAAACCACCCTGCAGTAAAATGGATTCTTTATCCGGGGCATAAAGCCCATCCTGATAAGAAATTAGCTGAAAAGTATTTGCCGAAAGGGGCAGGTTCTGTTGTCGTATTTGGAATCGAAGGAGGAAGAAAAGCTGGCGAAAAATTGATTAACTCTTTGTCATTATGGGCGCATGTTGCGAATGTCGGAGATGCGAAAAGCTTAATCATTCATCCAGCAAGCACGACCCACCAACAGCTTGATGCAGATGGACTGGCGGCAGCCGGTGTGCCAGAAGACCTTATTCGTGTATCGATTGGAATCGAAAATGCCGAAGATTTAATTGAAGATTTAGAACAAGCAATTGAAAAAGCAACAGGCATCATTTCAAGGACGGCCCATGTATAATTTTTAGACGATTTCAGCGGAAAAACTTTGTCGTTGACACTCTTTTTTATCCGTGATACGATATCACTCATAATTAAAAACTGCTTATTTTCAGGCAAAAACCAATTTAATATAAAAGAAGATTTTGCGCTCTTATCAAGAGAGGTGGAGGGATGTGCCCGTTGAAGCCCGGCAACCATCATTGAACATTTATTCAATGAAATGGTGCCAATTCACACAAAGCTTGAGGCTTTGGGAGATGAGAGAAAGGACATAGATGATATGCCTTTCTGCTCACAGAGCAGAAAGGCTTTTTATTTGCGCGCTTATCGGGATAGATACGAGTTTGTATTAGTAATGCATTCAAAATGGTATAGCGATGTAAGGGCAGTTTTTAATGTTAAGTTAGCCCACGGGGTGAATCGGATTTAAGAGGGTGAATCAGTTGATTACGATAAAAAACGTAAAAAAGATTTATCCTTCTAAAAATGGACAGATTAGCGCAGTAGAAGACGTGAACCTGGAAATAAAAGAAGGAGAAATCTTTGGTGTCATCGGATATAGCGGCGCTGGAAAAAGTACTTTGATTCGCATGCTGAACGGTCTTGAGATTCCGACTGAGGGATCGATTACCGTAGCTGGGCGTCAGGTGTCACAAATCAAGGGCAGCCAGCTTCGCAAGGCGCGCCAGGAGATCAGTATGATCTTCCAGCACTTTAATTTGCTTTGGTCAAGAACAGTACGTGAAAATATTGCTTTTCCTCTTGAAATTGCCGGGCTGAGAAAGCCGGAAAGATTAAAGCGTGTCAATGAATTGATTAAATTGGTCGGACTGGAAGGGCGGGAAGATGCCTACCCTTCACAATTGAGCGGCGGGCAGAAACAGCGGGTCGGAATAGCAAGAGCACTGGCCAACAATCCGAAAGTGCTTCTATGCGATGAAGCAACATCTGCCCTTGACCCGCAAACTACGGACTCTATTCTTGAGCTGCTCGTAGATATTAATAAACGCCTTGGGTTGACGATCGTGTTGATTACCCATGAGATGCATGTGATCCGGAAAATTTGCCATCGGGTCGCTGTAATGGAAAGTGGGCGGGTTGTCGAACTTGGAGATGTGCTCGATGTATTTAAAAATCCACAGCAGCCGATCACGAGAAGATTTGTTCAGCAAGTTACCGAACCGGAGGAAACAAAGGAAACGATTGAGCACTTGCTGGAAAGCTATCCGCACGGCCAGGTCGTTCAACTGACCTTCGTAGGGGAAGGTACAGAACAGCCGTTAATTACAAACCTGATCCGAAATTATCAGGTGACGATTAACATCTTGCAGGGTAAAATTTCCAAAACCCAGAATGGCTCTTATGGAACACTATTTATCCATATTGATGCCGCAGAAGCAGAGGCAGCGAAGGCAATTGATTACATACGCACCCAGCAGGTTGGGGTGGAGGTGATCACGAATGATTGAAACAATGCTGCCTAATGTAGATTGGGAAAAAATGTGGGAAGCGACAACCGAAACGCTTTATATGACAGGTATTTCCGTTCTCGCTACGTTTGTTTTAGGTCTACTGCTCGGACTGTTGCTGTTTTTGACGTCTAAAGGGAATATTTGGGAAAATCGATTGGTTAATTTAGTTATCAGCAGCTTTGTTAATATTTTTCGTTCAATCCCGTTTATTATTTTAATTGTTCTATTAATTCCTTTTACAAAATTCATTATTGGAACGATGATTGGAGAAAATGCCGCCCTTCCCGCGCTGATCATCGGCGCAGCGCCTTTTTATGCGCGAATGGTCGAAATTGGCCTGCGAGAAATTGATAAAGGGGTTGTTGAAGCGGCCAAATCAATGGGTGCATCAACAAGCACAATCATTTGGAAGGTGCTTCTTCCAGAATCGATGCCTGCTCTTGTCTCAGGAATTACCGTAACGGCGATCGCTCTGGTCGGCTACACGGCGATGGCAGGCGTAATCGGTGCCGGAGGACTTGGAAACCTCGCATACCTTGATGGCTTCCAGCGCAGCCGTTTTGATGTCACGCTTGTCGCGACGATTATTATTTTAATTATTGTATTCATCCTCCAGTTTATTGGAGATTTTATTACATCAAAATTAGATAAAAGATAAGGAGAGGTTTACAGATGAAAAAATGGTTACTGTTTATTACAACCCTTGCAATTGCCCTCGTGCTTGCAGCTTGCGGAACTGGCGAAAAAACAAGCTCTGAAGGCGGCAATGCTGGTGAAAGCAATGAAAAAGAAAGCAAAACGTTGGTGGTCGGTGCTTCTAACGTACCGCATGCTGAAATTCTTGAAGAAGCAAAACCATTGTTGGAAGAGAAGGGAATCGAGCTTGAAATCGAAACATTCCAGGACTATATCGTGCCAAACCAAGCGTTGGAATCCAAAGAGCTTGACGCAAACTATTTCCAGCATATCCCGTATCTAGAAGCACAAATGAAGGAGCATGGCTACAAGTTCACGAATGCCGGCGGAATTCATATCGAGCCGATCGGGGTCTACTCTAAAAAGTACAAGAGTCTTGAAGAATTGCCGGAAGGTGCCCATATTATCATGAGCAGCTCTGTTGCAGACCATGGCCGTATTTTATCAATGCTTGAAAAAGAAGGCTTAATCAAGCTTAATGCAGGTGTTGAGAAAACAACAGCAACAATTGATGATATTGCAGAAAATGCTAAAAACCTTGAATTCGACACTGAGTATGAAGCTTCCCTTTTGCCGCAAATCTATAATAACGGTGAAGGTGATGCCGTCTTAATCAACTCCAACTATGCTATCGATGCTGGTTTAAATCCTCTAGACGACTCAATTGCGATTGAAGAAGAGGATTCTCCATACGTGAACGTTATTGCCGTTCGCGAAGGTGACGAAGAAAAAGAAGAAATCAAGACATTGGTTGAAGTACTTCGCTCAGAAGAAATCCAGAATTTTATTTTAGAAAAATATGAAGGCGCCGTTGTTCCGGTTTCCGAGTAATGCATGAAAACAGGCATCCAAAAAGGGTGCCTGTTTTTTCTATAAGAATGAGTCAATTTCATAAAGCAATTCTTTAATTGAAAAACGAACAGTTATTTAAAATTAAGATAGTATTATTCGTTCCTAAGGGCAATCTCTTGTTTATTTAGTCAACCTTCGTTCGTTTTTCGGATTAGCTTATTACATTATGAAATTCACTCGAATAGTTTCTTTTTTTCTAAAACATACTAATGCTGTGATTATAAGAATGGAGTGGATGCACATGGAACAAATGGAACCACGAAACGCAACAGAAGCAGCCCTATACGATTATAAAATGGGGCTCGGGATATTTACGCAAAAAATGCCCGATCTGGCGGAGCATTATAACGCATTTACAGAAGCCTGCTTCAAAGAAGGGGCGTTAACACAGCGTGAAAAACAGCTGATCGCCTTTGGAATTAGCCTGTTTTCTCAAGATGAGTATTGTATTATTTACCATTTGAAAGGATGTCTTGATCAGGGTGCTTCTGAAGACGAGATTCTTGAAGCAGTAGGCGTTACTTCAGCATTTGGGGGCGGGGCATCGATGAGCCAGGCTGTAACATTGGTTCAGGAAGCAATCGGTGACCTCAATCAATTAAAGCAATAACCAGCATTTTTAAGCAATAAAGAGCTGAATGAGGGAGAATCACTCTCTCTCCTTATTATCCATAAATTAACGGTTTTATCGGCTTTGAGCGTGGTAAAAGAATAGTGTTAACATGAATTCGTGAGAAAAAAACGCGAAAGCGTAAAACCGAAAGGATGGATTCATTATCAGTCACTTACAGCTTAATTACACGAGTGAAATGGAGAAGGCGATGCACGGTGCTCACGGTGTAGGCTATGAAACTTACAGCAGAAAGCATGATGTTAGAATGGAAGTTGAGAAAAAACGGGAAAAAGATTATTTGAGAAGCCAGAGGATGGTTTCTGATTTGGAGAGAAAATTACACTCGTAAGATAATTGGATGATAAGGCAGAAAACCAGTGTTTAAAGGCACTGGTTTTCGCTATTTTTACGCTTTTGTCAATGGCTCGTCCCGAAAAAGATTCGATTACATGAAAACAAGACAGAAGGAAATCATATGAAAAGATGTTAAGTGGCCTTTAATGGACAAAAGTGTATCGATTCGAATATTATCCAGTTATTTATTTTTATAGAATTTCATCTGCAGTCAAAGAGTTGCTAACACTTTTCATTTGTTATAAGATTGTAATGAGAATAAAATGAGAATAGAAAAAGCTTTAGGCTTAAAAGCTGTTAGATACAAATTTTTCTTTTATTGACGGAGGTAATAAAATGGCAGGGTCAACATTAACAATCAAGGATCTACATGTTGAAATTGATGGCAAAGAAATTTTAAAAGGTGTAAACCTGGAGGTAAAAGGCGGCGAAATCCATGCGATCATGGGGCCGAATGGAACAGGTAAATCAACTTTATCTTCTGCTATCATGGGACATCCAAAATATGAAGTAACAAAAGGCAGCATTACGCTCGATGGCGAAGACGTCCTCGAAATGGAAGTGGATGAGCGCGCACGTGCCGGACTATTTCTTGCCATGCAATATCCTAGCGAAATTAGCGGTGTAACAAATGCTGATTTTTTACGTTCAGCAATTAACAGCCGTCTTGACGAAGGAAACCAAATTTCTTTAATGAAGTTTATTCGCCAAATGGATAAAAAAATGGACTTGCTGGAAATGGACCAAGATATGGCACAACGTTACCTGAACGAAGGATTTTCTGGTGGAGAAAAGAAGCGCAATGAAATTCTTCAGTTAATGATGATTGAGCCTAAGATCGCGATTCTCGATGAAATTGACTCCGGTCTTGATATTGATGCACTAAAGGTCGTTTCTAAAGGAATCAATGAAATGCGCGGCGGGGATTTCGGCTGCTTGATTATCACGCACTATCAACGCCTTCTTAATTATATTACTCCTGACCATGTGCACGTTATGATGCAAGGGCGCGTTGTGAAATCAGGAGGTCCTGAGCTGGCCCAGCGTCTTGAAGCAGAAGGATACGATTGGATTAAGCAAGAGCTCGGTATTGAAGACGAAACAGTTGGGCAAGAAGCGTAAGCGTTAGGGGGATCATAATGACGACTGAAACAAGATTACCGTTCGATCAGGAGTATGTGAACTCATTTTCAAAAGAAATGGGTGAGCCCGCCTGGTTGACAGAGAAACGCCTTGAGGCTTTGGCACAGGCTGAAATGTTGCCAATGCCCAAACCGGATAAAACGAAAATCGATAAATGGAATTTCACGAAAATCGGTAAACATATTGTCAAGAGCGAAGACTATGCTTCGTTGGACGAGCTTCCCGAACAAGTGAAAGTACTGATCGATCTTGAATCTTCAAATAACAATTTATACATTCAACGAAATAACAGACCGGCATTTTTATCTTTAACAAAGGAATTGCAGGATAGCGGCGTTATCTTCACAGATATATTTACGGCGGCCCGCGAGCATGGTGAATTGCTGCAAAAGTATTTTATGAATTCCGGAGTTAAAGCGGCTGAGCATCGCTTGACTGCTCTGCATGCGGCATTGATGAATGGCGGGGCTTTCCTTTATGTTCCGAAAAACGTTGAGCTATCAGTACCTGTGCAAGCGATCTATGTCCATGATGAGCCGGAAGCGAACTTATTCAACCATGTGCTTGTTGTCGCAGAGGATAACAGCTCGGTCACTTATGTTGAAAATTACGTGTCCACTTCTGATGAAGGGACTGGCGTCTTTAACATCATTACAGAAGTGATTGCGGGTACAAATGCTAAAGTTCAATACGGTGCAGTTGATAACCTGTCAAAAGGGGTAACGACATATGTAAACCGCCGCGGTGTGGCCGGACGGGATGCACGAATTGAATGGGCATTGGGCTTAATGAATGACGGAAACACGATTTCTGAAAATTTGACAAATCTAGTCGGTGACGGCTCGATTGGCGACACGAAAACAGTGGTTGTTGGACGCGGAGAACAAACACAGAACTTCACAACGACCGTTGTCCATTTCGGAAAGCATACTGAAGGATTTATTCTGAAGCATGGTGTTATGAAGGACAGTGCTTCCTCGATTTTTAACGGAATCGGAAAAATCGAGCATGGTGCGACAAAATCAAATGCCCAACAGGAATCGCGCGTTTTAATGCTAAGCGAAAAAGCACGCGGGGATGCGAACCCGATCCTGTTAATTGACGAAGATGATGTTACGGCAGGCCATGCAGCCTCTGTCGGCCGGGTCGATCCCCTTCAGCTTTATTATTTAATGAGCCGGGGTATCACCCAAAAAGAAGCGGAGCGTCTCGTTATTCACGGGTTCCTTGCTCCTGTTGTGAACCAGCTTCCAATTGAAGGAGTTAAAAAACAGCTCGTCAATGTTATTGAAAGGAAAGTTAAGTAATGAATATCGCCGATATTCGTAAACAGTTTCCCATCCTTGACCAGGAAGTTAACGGAAATCCACTTGTCTATTTGGACAGTGCAGCAACATCGCAAAAGCCTTACCAGGTGATTGAGGCATTGGATAAGTATTATCGCGAATATAATTCCAATGTCCACCGCGGAGTGCATACTCTCGGAACAAGAGCCACCGACGGCTATGAGGGAGCCCGCGAAAAGGTTCGAAAGTTCATCAAGGCAAAATCAACAGAAGAAATTATTTTTACTCGCGGAACTACGACCGCTTTGAATACAGTTGCAGCCAGCTACGGAAGGGCAAACCTTTCCAAAGACGATGAAATTGTCATCAGTTATATGGAACACCACAGCAATATCATTCCGTGGCAGCAAGTGGCCAAACATACCGGGGCAACGTTAAAATATTTGCCCCTTCAGGCTGACGGAACGATTAGCCTTGATGATGTAAGGGGCACAGTAACAGAAAACACGAAAATAGTCTCGGTTACGCACGTCTCTAATGTTCTTGGAGTAATGAATCCAATCAAGGAAATTGGCAAAATCGCTCATGAAAATGGTGCAGTGATGGTGGTGGACGGCGCCCAGGCTGCTCCGCATATCAACGTGGATGTGCAGGATCTCGATTGTGATTTCTTTGCTTTCTCCGGCCATAAAATGTGCGGACCAACCGGGATTGGTGTATTATATGGAAAAAAACATTTGCTTGAAAATATGGAGCCGATTGAATTTGGCGGCGAAATGATCGATTTTGTCGGCTTGTACGATTCAACCTGGAAAGAGCTTCCCTGGAAGTTTGAAGGAGGCACACCGATTATTGCCGGAGCTATCGGTTTGGGAGCGGCCATCGACTTTTTAGAAGAAATCGGCCGTGATCATATTGAAGCACATGAGCATAAGCTCGCCGCTTATGCCATGGATCAACTCGGGCAAATCAACGGATTGACGATCTATGGCCCCAAGGATCCCAAGAAGAGGGCAGGTGTTGTTACATTTAATATTGAGGATGTCCATCCGCATGATGTAGCAACAGTATTGGATGCAGAGGGAATTGCAGTTCGGGCAGGCCACCACTGTGCACAGCCGTTGATGAAATGGTTGGATGTATCGGCAACAGCAAGAGCGAGCTTCTATTTGTATAACTCTGAAGAAGATATTGATAAGCTTGTAAAAGGCCTTGTCAAAACAAAGGAGTATTTCAGCAATGTCTTTTAATAACTTGGATACCCTTTATCGCCAAGTAATCATGGACCATTACAAAAACCCACGCAACAAAGGGGTTTTAGAAGACGGAAGCTTAACGATTGATATGAACAACCCGACATGTGGAGACCGAATCCGCTTAACGCTGAAGGTCAATGACGGGATTGTGAACGATGCGAAGTTTGAAGGGGAAGGCTGTTCAATTTCGATGTCTTCCGCTTCAATGATGACCCAGGCAATCAAAGGGAAGCATATTGACGACGCAATCAAACTGTCCAAAGTTTTCTCGGAAATGATGCAGGGTAAAGAAATACAAGATGATGACCTTGATTTAGGCGATATCGAAGCCTTGCAGGGAGTATCGAAGTTTCCAGCACGAATTAAATGTGCCACACTGGCTTGGAAAGCGATGGAAAAAGGCTTGAACGAAGACAGACTTTAACTAAGCGGCCCCGGAATTTCGATGAATGTGCGAACATAAACTTTTAAGACCGTTACGGCGGATAAAAAGAGTGGAAGGGAAGAAGTTCCCTGTCCATCAAAGAATGGAGGAATTCGACGATGGCTAAGAAAATGCCCGAAATTGGTGATTATAAATATGGCTTTGCCGATAAAGACGTTTCCATTTTCCGATCAAAGCGTGGCTTAACGCGTGAAATCGTGGAGGAAATTTCTAAGTTAAAGGATGAGCCACAGTGGATGCTCGACTTCCGTTTGAAGTCTCTTGAACAATTTTACAAAATGCCAATGCCGCAATGGGGCGGGGATTTGGCTTCATTAAACTTTGATGAAATTACGTATTATGTAAAACCGTCCGAAAAAACGGAACGTTCATGGGATGAAGTACCTGAGGAAATTAAACAAACCTTTGATAAATTGGGAATCCCGGAAGCTGAGCAGAAATATCTTGCCGGTGTTTCTGCCCAGTACGAATCAGAGGTCGTATATCATAACATGCAGGAAGATCTGGAAGCACAGGGGATCATCTTTAAAGATACAGATTCTGCCCTAAAGGAAAATGAAGATATTTTCCGTGAGCACTGGGCAAAAGTAATTCCGCCAACAGATAACAAGTTCGCAGCATTAAACTCTGCAGTGTGGTCTGGTGGATCATTTATCTATGTTCCAAAGGGTATTAAAGTCGAAACTCCGCTTCAAGCCTATTTCCGGATTAATTCTGAAAATATGGGCCAGTTTGAGCGGACATTGATCATTGTTGATGAAGGTGCACACGTTCATTACGTTGAGGGCTGTACAGCACCTGTTTATACAACAAACTCTCTTCATAGCGCAGTTGTTGAAATTATTATTAAGAAAGACGCATATTGCCGTTATACAACAATTCAAAACTGGGCAAATAACGTCTATAACCTTGTTACAAAGCGTGCTGTTTGTGATGCCAATGCAACGATGGAATGGATTGACGGAAACATTGGATCAAAATTGACGATGAAATATCCTGCTGTCATTTTAAAAGGCGAAGGCGCCCGCGGCATGACATTGTCAATCGCGTTGGCAGGTAAAGGGCAGCACCAGGATGCCGGTGCGAAAATGACCCATCTTGCGCCAAATACTTCCTCAACGATCATTTCGAAGTCAATCTCGAAACAAGGCGGTAAAGTAACGTACCGCGGTATCGTTCACTTTGGCCGTAAAGCGGATGGAGCGCGTTCAAATATCGAGTGTGATACGCTGATTATGGATAATAAGTCGACTTCAGATACGATTCCTTACAACGAAATCTTAAATGATAACATCTCATTAGAGCATGAAGCGAAGGTTTCAAAAGTGTCGGAAGAACAATTATTCTATTTGATGAGCCGGGGCATCTCCCAGGAAGAAGCAACCGAGATGATCGTAATGGGCTTTATCGAACCGTTTACAAAAGAATTGCCAATGGAATATGCAGTTGAAATGAATCGCCTGATCAAATTCGAGATGGAAGGCTCTATTGGTTAATAACTGTTCCGCCTGTCAACTGACGGGCGGTTTTTTTGTGATATCAAAAAAATGTCGCGATTAAAAAGTTCTTGACGAATAAAATAATAATGATTAAACTGACTATAACAATTTAATGAGCAAATCTCTTATTCAGAGTGGTGGAGGGACTGGCCCTGCGAAACCCGGCAACCGTTCTTGTCAATAGATGAGAAAAGGTGCTAAATCCTGCAAAACGCTATGTTTTGAAAGATAAGAGAGGATGATCTGTCATTTATTATGATTTCATGCCTCTCTTTTATCAGGGAGGCATTTTTTGTGTTTAAACAGCTCATTTAAAGTAAGTCAATGCTGGGCTAACCTTTTATAATGAGGTGATCTTTAGGGGGATGAGACATGGAAGCTATTACTGTACAAGGCGCCCCGATGCAGTATGAATGTGGGCAGGGCGCTTTGGAAAAACTCCCAATCTATCTTCAGGCTTTAGAAATTGAACGCGTTACTGTTTTACATGGGAAAACTGCCTTACAGGCGGCTCAACCTTTTTTAACAAATGAGAAGACAGAAAATTGGGAGTATATCGAATTAACCGGTCCTTGCACAGAGGGAATGACGGATAGACTTGCCAGTGAATTGCAGGGCAAGTCAGATGCAATTATCGGGATTGGCGGAGGCACGATTTTAGATATTGCGAAGGCAGTTGGTTATAAGGCGAAGCTGAAAACAGTGTTAATCCCGACCGTGGCGTCAACTTGTGCGGCGTGGACACCCTTGAGTGTTTTTTACAATCAAGCGGGTGAATTTTCGCATTACTCGATTTTTCCGACAGCGACAGCACTTGTGTTAATAGAGCCGGAAATTATCGCGAAAGGGCCTGTAGCTTACTTAAGAGCCGGTATTGGCGATACGCTTGCCAAGTTTTATGAGGCAGAAGCTTTACTTGAATCTTTTTTTCAAAACGAGTCATTGCCTGTTGCGGTTCAAGTCGGCAGGGAAGCAGCTGAACTTTGCAAACAAATTTTGCTTAAAGACGGCCGGGAAGCAATTCAATCATGTGAGAACCAGCTTGTTACCGCCGAGATCACTAGAGTAATCGAGGCTAATATTTTAGCAGGCGGGATGGTCGGCGGCTTTGCCGGAAAATATGGGCGGGTTGCCGGTGCACATTCGATACATAACAGTTTAACAGCCGTCAAGGAAACTCACGCATTCCTTCATGGCGAAAAAGTGGCCTATGGAATTCTCGTTCAGCTTGCAATTGAGTGCAACTGGAAGGAGATAGAACAACTCATCCCTTTTTATGTCGAGACAAAGCTTCCATACCGGCTAAAGGAATTTTCAATTGATCCTGAAAATAAGCAAGTACTTGCCTTCATTATTGGTAAAGCATTAAGGGAATCAGAATCAATTCATCTCATGAAGCAGACAGTTTCCGAACAGAGTCTCCTTGAAGCTATTTGGGGGCTCGAAAAATTTGCTGAAGACTTTTTGAATCGATCAAAAACAAAAAAATGACCTTAAAGGAGATAAGTTAACATGAAAAAGTTTTTAACGATTGCATCACTATTATTATTGTTGTTGCTTGCAGCGTGTGGCAGCAAAGAAGGATCATCTGGCGATAAAGATAAAGCAGCTAACAAAGAAACAGAGCTGAGTGAAGAAAAATTAGTTGTCGGAGTAACAGCTGGCCCACACGAACAAATTCTTGAAAAAGTAAAAGAAGTTGCTGAAGCTGATGGCCTTGAGGTGGAGTTGAAGGTATTCAATGATTATGTAATGCCGAATATGGCTTTAGCAGAAGAAGAGATTGATATTAACGTATACCAGCATAAGCCATACCTGGATCAATTTAAGAAAGACCGCGGTCTTGATCTGACTGAAGTTACAGAGGTTGTTAACTTCCCGATGGGACTTTATTCTTCAAAAGTGAAAGATCTTTCCGAAATTAAAGATGGCGCAAAGATTGGTTTGCCAAACGACCCAACAAATGGTGCGCGTGCGTTAATTCTTTTTGAACAAGCAGGCTTGATCAAATTAAAAGAGGATGCAGGCGTAAAGGCAACACTTAAAGACATTGAAGAGAACAAGCAAAATCTTGAATTTATCGAATTGGAGGCAGCGCAAATCCCTCGTCAATTAGAAGAATTGGATGCAGCGGCCATTAATACAAACTTTGCTGTTGAACACGGCTTTACTCCGGCAAAAGATGCCATTGCGATCGAACCGAAGGATTCTCCTTGGGCCAATGTCATTGCTGTCCGGACGGGAAACGAGGATGACGCTGCAGTTAAGAAATTCGTTGAATATTATAAGTCGGATGAAGTAAAGCAATTTATTGAAGAAACCTTCTCCGGGTCTGTTATCGCAGCCTGGTAATGAGCGTTTCAAAGGAGTGCTAGCATGATTGTTTTAGAAAATGTTTCCAAAACATTTGCCGTTAAACAGGGAAAAATTGATGCTTTAAAAAACGTCTCACTTGAGGTAAAAAAAGGTGAAATCTTCGGGGTGATCGGTTACAGCGGAGCAGGCAAAAGTACGTTGATCCGCTGCGTCAATCTTCTTGAAAAGCCAACAGAGGGGACAGTAACGGTAAATGGTTTGAAACTGACTGAACTTTCACCAGGAAAACTAAGGGAATCACGCCGAAAAATCGGCATGATTTTTCAAGGCTTTAATTTATTAAAAACGGCAACGGTCTATGATAATATTGCGATTCCTTTACGATTAACAGGCCTGAGTAAAAAACAAGTTGATGAACGAGTTTCAAAGTACTTAAACATTGTTGGTCTCGCGGAAAAACAACATTCCTACCCTTCTGAATTATCAGGCGGACAGAAGCAGAGGGTGGCGATCGCCCGCGCCCTGTCCCATGAACCTGAAGTGCTGTTGAGCGATGAAGCAACAAGTGCGTTGGATCCCGATACAACAGAAGCGATTCTTGATTTGCTCCTCAAGATCAACCGTGAACTCGGGATTACAATTTTGCTGATTACCCACGAAATGCATGTCATCCAGCGCATATGCGACAAGGTTGCAGTAATGGAAAACGGAAGAGTGATTGAAGAGGGGAAAACTGCCCAGATTTTCAGTGCTCCACAACAGGAGACAACCAGGAAATTTGTAAACAGCTTGTTTTCTCATAAGATTCCGGAAAATGTTTTCGACCATTTAAAAGAGACGGGTCATGTGTTTACTTTATCTTTTTTCGGCATATCTTCAGAACAACCGGCTCTCGCTCTTGTCAGCAAAAACTTCGATATTTTTCCGAACATTTTGTCCGGTTCGATTACCCAGCTGAAAGAAGAGCCTTTCGGACAGCTTCTTGTTCACTTGCAAGGTGAAGATGAAGAAATCAAGAAAGCAGTTGATTTTTTAAAAAAGCAGGGTGTACATGTAGAAGGGGTGAGTGAGCATGATTTCACGAATCAATGAATTTCTTGATATGTGGGGCATTGACATCTGGCAGGCAACTTTGCAAACCTTCCAGATGGTCGGGATATCATTGCTCATCTCGATTTTAATCGGTCTTCCGCTCGGGATTTTGCTCGTTTTAACCCGCCCGGGAAAAAGCCTTGAGAATCGCTACATTTACCAAGTGTTAAATGTTTTGATCAATATCATCCGGTCGGTACCGTTTATAATTTTACTGTTCTTTATTCTTCCGTTCACTAAGTTGATTGTCGGGACGACGATCGGTGTTCAGGGAGTGATTGTACCGCTTGTCGTTTACACGGCTCCATATATTGCAAGATTAATGGAAACAGCGCTCCTCGAAGTTGACAGAGGTGTGATCGAAGCATATGAAGCAATGGGGATCGCGACAAAAGATATTATCTGGCATGTTCTTGTAAGGGAGTCGCGGTCATCGATTATTCTTGGCTTGACGATTGCAACAATTGGCTTAATTGGTGCAACCGCAATGGCAGGCCTTGTTGGCGGCGGCGGGTTGGGCGATCTTGCTTACCGGTTTGGCCACCTTCGATACGAAGCAGATGTAATGTACGTAACGGTCGTTATCTTAATTATCCTCGTTCAAGGCCTTCAATCACTTGGCAACCGGGTGGCAGCGAGGCTGAAAAAAGATTAACAATAAAAACACATCGGCAATTCTTTTGCTGGTGTATTTTTTTGTCTTTTTCAACGGGTTTAAAAGCAACAGAAATTGGGTAGAAAATGGAATTCTCCATATGTGGGAGATGTTAAAATCCGAATGATGAAGAATTTATATTACTCGAACAGCCAAATTTTTCTAGCAGAAAAGAATATGCTATTATTTATTGTATGGAGGTGTATCCATGATCATCATCGGGTTAACGGGCTGGGGAGACCATGACAGCTTATATAGCAGCCATACTTCTTCCCGTGACAAATTAAAAGAGTATGCCGGTGTTTTTCCAACTGTCGAAGTGGATGCTTCATTTTATGCTGTACAGCCGATCCGAAATGCTGAGAAATGGGTGCAGGAAACACCAGATTCGTTTCGGTTTATTGTTAAAGCATATCAAGGGATGACAGGCCACCAGCGCGGGGAAATCCCATTTGAGAACAAACAAGAGATGTTTGCTGCCTTTCGGGAATCGCTAAAGACTTATCAATCGGCAAACAAGCTGGCGATGACACTTTTTCAGTTTCCGCCATGGTTTGACTGCAACCGGGAAAACGTTGATTACCTGCGCTGGTGCAGAGAGGAAATGCGCGATATTCCCTGTGCTCTTGAATTCCGTAACCAAAGCTGGTTTCAAGGAGAATTACGTGATAAAACGATTGAATATATGAAAAATGACGGATGGATCCACAGTATTTGCGATGAACCACAAGCGGGACAAGGTTCGGTGCCGACAGTATTAACGGCAACGAACGACGAGCAGGTGCTGGTGAGGTTTCACGGCAGAAACGTCCATGGCTGGAATCAACGCAATGGCCAAAATTGGCGCGAGGTTCGTTATTTATATCGCTATAATCAGCAGGAGCTTAAGATCTGGGCAGCATGGCTGAAAGATTTAGAAACGCAATGCCGCGATGTGTATGCGATCTTTAACAACAATTCCGGTGGAGATGCGGCTGATAATGCGAAACAACTTATAGATATATTAAATATAGAATACGATGGATTGGCACCACGGCAGCTTGACTTGTTTTAAAAAAAGGATGACAATTTCCGGGAGCGGGCAGGGTGGAACGCGGAGTATGGGCTGGCGCAAAATTAGAAGCTTATGCCATATAAAATTGCAATGCAGCACGCTCGTCCCTGTGCTGGGAATCATTTTGATTATGATCGGAACCCGGCTGGTATTAGAAGGACTAGTCGGTTAGTAAAAGAGGTTGATAAAATGGAATACATTCATATTTACCATACAAATGATCTGCATAGCCATTTCGACCATTGGCCCCGCATTCAACAATTTCTCACGAGCCGGAAAAAGCTTCATAGCGAGCAGGGGGAAGAAGTGTTATTATTTGATATCGGAGACCATGCAGACAGGTGGCACCCATATACAGAAGGAACGCGTGGAAAAGGAAATACAGAGCTACTAAACAGGGCGGGATACGATGCTGTAGCGATCGGTAATAATGAAGGAATCACCTTTTCCCATGAAGATTTGGACAGCTTGTACGAGCAGGCTGATTTTGACGTTCTGGCCGCCAACCTTTATCGGAAAGATGGAACCCGGCCAGACTGGGCCAAACCGTTTACAATTAAAACGACAAAATCCGGTACCCGGATCGGGTTGATCGGTTTAACAGCGTACTTTTCGCATTTATATGAATTGCTCGGTTGGAAGCTTACCGAACCGCTTGAAGAATTAAGGAGACAGGTGGAGGTGCTGAAAAACGAGACAGATCTAATCTTCATTTTATCCCATCTTGGACTCCATGAAGATGAAAGAATCGCCAGAGAGTTCCCGGAGGTTGATATCATTCTTGGGGCACATACCCACCATGTGTTACATGAAGGGAAAACAGTCGCTGGACGTCTATTATGCGGTGCCGGGAAGTATGGTTTTTATGTCGGCCAGGTGACGATTGAATTTAGTCCTCAGGGAAAACAAATCGTACAAAAAACAGCGCGGTTATACGATACGAATGAGCTCAGTCAAGCCGATCAGGAACAACAATGGGCTGAAGAACTTTTTATTCAAGGAAAAGAGCTGCTCAATAACACAGTTACAATCTTGCCTGAGCCGATTCACACAGATCACTTTAAGCCGTCGCCTCTGCCGCAAATATTGGTTGAGGCATTAAGAGAATGGTGCAAGGCAGATTGTGCATTCTTAAATGCAGGTCTATTGTTGCATGACTTGCCGGCGGGACCGTTAACTGAATATGACTTATTAAAGGTTTGCCCCCATCCAATCAATCCATGTGTCATTGAATTGTCCGGAAGCGAATTAAAGGAAATTATTAACCAGACCTTCGATGAAAAATGGCCCCACCTGCAAATAGTCGGTCTCGGCTTCAGGGGCACGGTGATGGGAAGAATGGAATATGACGGAATTTCAATTATAGTACATAAAGGTGTTAAGAAAATTTATATTCAAAATCGGGAAATTAAGCCGGACGCTTTTTATAAATTGGCAGTTCCTGATATGTTTACGTTTGGCCGACTTTTCCCGGGACTCTTTCGCGCTGAACATAAAAAGTATTTTCTCCCGGAATTTCTGCGGGATTTGCTCGGCTGGAAGCTCGCCGAACTGCATCGGGTAACAGAATAAGTAAGCTCGTTTAAGAAACTCCTGCCATGATACACGCTTTTCCATTCTTATTCATAAAGTGTAATGAAAGGGATAGAAAAGGAGTGTGTGAGTATGATCGAATTATCGCCGATTGAGATTCAGGGGCAGACTTTTCTTGCTATGTCAGTAAGACTGCCAAAAACGAACCTCCTCGCTGTAATGAGCGATAAAGGATATATTATGTGCGGTGCCCTTGATGTGGCCTTGCTCAATGAAAAGCTGGCAGATCGAAAAGTGATTGCCGGGCGCGCGGTCGGAGTCAAGACAATTGAGGAGCTTCTGGAGGCTCCGCTGGAATCTATCACTTTTGCAGCGGTCGACCTCGGAATTCGTAAAGGCATGATTGGGAAAGATGCATTGCTGAAGATGGTTTGAGGCGGCCGACAAGACTGGCCGCTCTCTTTTTTTAGTTGGAAAATGACCTGTTTATACTGAACCACTATTAACAACTAAACTTTCATGAAAGCGTGCAATGGACATATATATTGGGTAAGGGAGGGTTTTTTGTGTTCAAACCTAGAAGAAGAACCTTTAAACAAGGTCCTTTGCCGTTTAAGTATGTATTTATGATCAGCTTTATTATTTTTATTGGCTGCACATTCTTTAGCTTAATTATTATAAATAAAAATATTGAACCTGCCTTAAAAAGCATTGCTGAAACAAGATCGCGACAGTTCGCAGCGCAGGCGATAAATGATGCAATTTCCAATACGATTGTTAAACAAGTTGACATCGAAAAATTGATTATTTCCCGTGAGGTTGGGGATGAGGCAATTATTAGTTTTAATCCCCAGATGTATAGCAAATTGATAGCTGATACGACAATCCGTGTTCAGGAATACTTGGATCTGGTAGAGGCTGGTGAACTTGAAAAACTTGAGGCTTTTAAAAAAGACGAGGATATTGATTTTACTAAATCACAGGAGCAAAAAGGAATTGTCTACAATATTCCGTTGGGGATGGCAACAAATGTTACCCTGCTATCAAATTTAGGGCCGGAAATACCGGTTCGTTTTGAAATTATTGGTGCGGTAACTTCCGATTTAGAAACCAAATATATCGAGACGGGAATCAATAACACGATCGTTGAGGTCTATATTAAGGTGAAGGTGCATATGAATGTCATTATCCCGCTGTTGGAAAATGAAATAGAAGAAGTGGTATCTGTTAAAATAGGGGAATACTTCTACCCTGGAAAAGTACCTCAATTTTATAACAATGGCGGTAAGGGCGGAGGTCCTTCGATTGAGCTGCCTTCTAATTAGATGCGATGTAAATAAGAGATGACTGCGGTCATCCGGCAGTCATCTTTGCTTAAGTGCTATCCGGTAGATAAACAATCCTTGCCTAAACTATTATTTGTGTTTCCGCGCCTTTTGGCGTTCCTGTCTTTCCCATAGTTTTAAATGGGGGTAGGGATCATATGACCATTCTGTATAACCGTTATCCTTGTACATGCCATAGTGTAAGTGTGGCGGGAATTTCCCGGATGTTCCGGGAGGTCCATAGCCCGTGCTCCCGACTCCGCCTATGACCATGCCCGGTTCAACGATTTGGCCAACCTGCAAGTCCTTCGCAAACCCGCTCAAATGGGCCAGGTAGTGATAATTGTTGTTAATATCCCGTATACCAATCCGCCAGCCTCCATACCTGTTCCAGCCTTTCATCTCAATGATCCCGTACGATGTAGCACGAACAGGCACGCCGTAACCTGCAAAGATGTCAGTGCCTTCGTGGATGCGCCTGCCTCCCCAGCCCCGTGCATCGCCCCAAGTATTGCGGTAGCTGTAACTGCTCCTTAATGGGACTGGAAAGGCATGGGATTCAAGGTCGAGACGGCCGAAGTGCTTATAAATTCTTGCTTTTCCAATAATGATACCAACTGTTTTATCACGCTTATAGTAATTCCAAAGACCGATTTTAAGATTATCATGGTCGACCCCATATGATAGAAGATAATTGGCAAAAGCATGGAGAACATCTTCATCATTTTTAAAGCTTGCCTTACCGTCACCATTTCCATCGATGCCAATTCCATCGAAAAACTGAATTGAGGCCGGGTTTTCATCCGTAAGGTTAGGGTTCAGCAAGCCTGCCCATTCTTCAGGCCGAAAATAAATACCGATAGCACCATCAGCTTTTGGCAGATCCCGCCTCGATTGGCGAACATTTCTTTCGTATTGGTCGATCGCTGCTAAATAATACCACGGAATGTTTGTCGTGGCTTCAACCTTTTTGTACAATTCCATTCGAATTGCATAAAAATCTGGCTCCTCGGCATTCACGGCCAATGGTGTGCATAGTTGCAAAGCCAGCATAAAAACGAATGGAATAATCAAAATAAACCGCACTGGAATCCTCCCTCCTAATTCATCTACTTGTTTAGTTTGTGAGGAAAAGGAAAATTAATATATATCAATTAATGGTAATCGGAAGCTGTTCAACTTGTCCTGCTTATGTTGAATATGTTAAAGTGACAAGTGAATACGTATCATGACACTTTCGATGATGTATTTTTGTAATGCTTTAAGTGATTGGAGTGGGACAATTGAGTAAGAAAGAAGAACATTTACGTAAGCCTGAATGGCTTAAAATAAAGCTGAATACAAATGAGAATTATACCGGGCTTAAAAAAATGATGCGGGAAAAAAGCCTACATACTGTTTGTGAAGAAGCGAAGTGTCCAAATATCCATGAGTGCTGGGCAGTAAGAAGAACGGCCACGTTTATGATCCTCGGGGATACTTGTACGCGCGCCTGCCGGTTTTGTGCAGTCAAAACCGGTTTGCCGACAGAGCTTGACTGGAAAGAGCCGGAACGGGTTGCTGATTCCGTCAGTTTAATGAATTTAAAGCATGTCGTTGTAACGGCAGTTGCCCGTGATGATTTAAAGGATGGCGGATCTGCCGTTTTTGCGGAAACCGTTCGAGCGATCAGAAGAAAAAGCCCGTTTACGAGCGTCGAAGTTCTTCCTTCAGATATGGGGGGCGTTCTTGAAAACTTAGCGACGTTAATGGATGCACGCCCTGATATCTTAAATCATAACATCGAGACTGTACGGCGCCTGACACCAAGAGTACGGGCAAGGGCGACCTACGAGCGCTCACTTGAATTCCTGCGGCGTGCAAAAGAATTGCAGCCCGACATTCCGACAAAGTCAAGCTTGATGATCGGACTTGGTGAAACGAAAGAAGAAATTGTTGAAGTAATGGATGACCTGCGGGCCAATCATGTCGATATCATGACGATTGGGCAATATTTGCAGCCCACCAAAAAACATTTAAAGGTTCAAAAGTATTACCATCCTGACGAGTTCCAGGAATTAAAGGAAATAGCGATGAGCAAGGGCTTTAGCCATTGTGAAGCAGGTCCATTAGTGCGCTCTTCCTATCATGCAGATGAGCAAGTGAATGCCGCTGCGAAACAAAAGCAGCTCTTCGGGGAAACGACTGCCCAGCAAGCATAACGAAAAGAGTTCAGCATTTGCTGAACTCTTATTTACATCGAACAACGTGTTCATTTTGCATATAATCTTACAATTTGTCGGTTTATCTTAGTAATGGTTGTGCAAGCCGAGATTTCCTCTAATGCTTATCCGGGGTTATAATGGCCTGCGAGTTCGTTTTTTCGCTTAGTAATTGTCGGTCAATCAGTTATAATCAAATTAAGGACATGGAAGATAAAGAGGTGAAAAAATGATTTGCATTAATAATGTTTGTTATGAAGTCGTTGAAGAACAACGGGATGGTTTTAATGAAGAAGCATTTCGTGCCAGATATAGTGAAATATTAGCAAGGTACGACTATATTGTGGGGGACTGGGGGTACGGCCAGCTTCGGCTCAAAGGTTTCTTTGACGACCAGAACCAAAAAGCCTCATTCGATACAAAAATCAGCACTTTAACGGAATACCTGTACGAATATTGTAATTTCGGCTGCCCTTATTTTGTTGTTAAAAAGATGAAAAACCAAAAACTAGCTGAAGCACAATCAGATAACTCTGTCATAGACGGTTAGCTATATGTAATTTTTACAATATAATAAGCTGAACCGAAAAACGAATGAAGTAGTCTAAAAAAACAGAAGTATGCCGCAGGAAACGAATAATGCTATCTTAATTTTATATAACCGTTCGTTTTTCAATTATATGCATGCAAACAAGAAAACAGCCGGGCTATAAAGCGTGGCTGTTTCATCGTTATAACAGTTCAAATAAAAAAGAACGAAGTTCGGCCGCGTCTTCCTCTGAGAGCTGAAAGGCATGCTCCAAATATCCCTCTTCATCCAGATCGTCCTGGCCAATGATGGCAAACCGGCTTCCCTGCATATCAAGGACAAGCGACTTTCCGTAATGGCGGTCAGTTTGCGTGATTGCTAAATCAAAACGTGTATTTTCTCCCATAAAGCTGACGAACCTCGTTTTTGTTTCCTCTGTATCATCGTATAAAAAAAATCGCTCTGCCATCTATTATTCCTCCGAATTCGCTATTGTTTTTTACTCAATCCCTTTTTCTATATAATAGCAGGCAAAAATATCTATTTCTACATGTTATGATACAATATGGATAAACAAAATCGACATTTAAGAAAGAATAGTTCATTTTACAGCAGGACAAGGAGGAGAAAAAGTGTATTTTGTGGACAGGGAAAAGATCGACGAAATACTGCGATATTTGGAAAGACAAATTCGCCTTTTTGAAGAAAAAGACAAATGGGAAGACCCGCTTGAGCAGGCAGCGTTAGAGAGGTTAACCCATACAATGATCGAAGCTTTTTTAGATGTAGGCAATGCGATGATCGATGGATTTATAATGCGTGATCCGGGAAGTTATGAGGACATAATCGATATTCTGGCAGATGAAAAGGTGATCACTGCCGAAATGAGCAGCATCTATAAAAACATCCTGACATATAGGAAGATGCTCATTCAAACCTATACGGAAATTGATCATGATGCTCTGAAATCCACTTTCCAAACACATATAAAGGTTTTAAAACAGTTTGCTCCGTCAGTACGGGCTTATTTGCTGAATGAACTTGGGCCGGTATCAGCCTTTAAAAACTAACAGCGTTCATTTCGGGACCACTGATTGGTCCTTTTATTTTTGAAAAAAGCATCAAAATGAGATAGTGAAGTATTGCACAATTTTATATTTTTTAATAATATGAAAGATCGGGTATCATATAGTTGGGAGTGACAGACTTGAAAAAATATAAAGGCTACTTAATTGATTTAGACGGCACGATGTACAAAGGGACAGAGTTGATTGAAGAAGCTGCAGTTTTTGTTAAAAAGCTGCGCGATAACGGTATCCCTTATTTGTTTGTAACAAATAATTCATCACGAACTCCAGCCCAGGTCGCTGAAAAACTGACGGCCTTTGGCATTCCTGCCGAGGAAAATTTAGTGTTTACAACAAGCATGGCAACCGCGAATTATATTTATGAACAGAATAGCAACGCATCTGTTTATTTTATCGGTGAAGACGGACTACGCACCGCGCTTGAAGAAAAAGGATTTGCTCTGGCAGGGGAGGATGCAGAATATGTGGTCGTTGGCCTTGATCGCTCAGTCAACTATGAAAAACTTGCGATCGGTTGCTTAGCAGTCCGGAACGGGGCCACGTTTATTTCAACGAATGGTGATATTGCTTTGCCGACTGAGAGAGGGTTCCTGCCCGGCAATGGTTCAATTACGTCCGTAATTACGGTTTCAACACAAACGAGGCCGATTTTTATCGGCAAACCGGAATCGATTATTATGGAGCAGGCCTTAAAGGTAATTGGAACCAGGATGGAGGAGACATTGATGGTCGGGGACAATTATGACACCGACATTCTCGCAGGAATAAATGCCGGAATGGATACACTGCTTGTCCATACGGGTGTAACGACAAAGGAATTACTGAAAAACTGTCAGCAGCAGCCCACTCACGTAGTGGATTCTCTCGATCAATGGGAAATATAAAACTAAGAAACCCTGCCTCAATTTTAGTGGCAGGGTTTCTCTATCGAAAAAAAAACCCGACATCAGCAACACGGGGAGACGGGGATTTATTCAGTGTTCGCTGCGCTATGGGCGAGTCGGCTTGAAGCAGCAGCAGCTATCGCCCCAACAATATCATCCAGGAAAGTATTGCATTTTCCCGTTGATTTATCGTTTAGATGCTTTAAAATCCCTGGTTTTAGTTTATCGATGTATCCATAATTCGTAAACCCGATTGAACCGTAAACGTTAATGATTGATAATGCCAATATTTCATCGATACCATAAAGGCTCTCATCTGTTTGGATAATGCTTAGCAGGGGGTCATCGAGCAGTCTTTTTTCAGCCAGTACATCCAATTGGATGCCGGTCAGAATCGCATTTTGCACCTCCCGTTTCGAAAGAACCCTCTCGACATTCTCAATGCAGTCATTTATATCAAGGTTTGGAAGGTACTGTTCCTGGAGGAAAAATACAAGGTCTGCAATGTCCTTGATTTCTACCCCTCGTTCATGAAGCCATTTGCGGGCTGTTGTTTCGCTCACATCGGTTACTTTTTTTTCTTCTTCCATTTTCTCACCTTTTCCTGTGATTTTTCTCTATATATATGTTTATCTATAATATGCGTTTTTGAACTAGGGTCTCCTCCTGAGTACAAATTCTGCAAGTGCCTTTTTTCATCATCTCCTTAAAAGATATCCTTATTCGGCATACTCAACAAGTTTTACAGATATCAGGCATATATTGAAAAGAAAATCACCAAAAAGGGGGAAACGAATTGCTTCAGCGAATTATCGAGCAGCAGTATGGGATTAGCGCGGACGAGGAGCTGCAAGTTGGCGATTATAAAGCTGTTAAAAAAAATAACGAGCTGTATTTTGTAGTGCCTTCCAGCCTTTCACAGGAGGAATTGGCAGAGCTGGACCAAATAGCCCGGCATTTAATCAGCGCTGGAGACCGATATGTTTCTGCGTTGGTCAAAACAAAAACCGGGCAGTTCGTTTATGAATCGGGAGGGACGCCGCACTGCCTGCTTTTTTACCGGCAACGTGAAACGGACAGGCAAATCAACATTGGCCGAAAGCTGGCTAAGTTCCATGTTCGTGGACGATCATTACCGTTTTCAGTTGAGAAGATCAGCAGGATCGGGCAATGGAAGCAGCTGTGGGAAAAACGTCTGGAGCAGATGGAAACCGTGTGGAATGGTAAGTTGATTCACCAGCCTGATCATGAATTCGATGAATTGTTTTTGGATTCCTTCCCTTATTATATGGGTTTGACAGAAAATGCGATCCAGTATTTAGTTGATACCGAAATAGACGAACAACCGACTGGTGCTGATGGCGGCACAGTCTGCCATGAAAGATTCTCGGAAACAACATGGCGAAAACCATTGATCAAAAATCCCTTGGACTGGACATTCGACCATCCAAGCCGGGACCTTGCCGAATGGACAAGGAATCACTATTTTCATCATACGCAAACGTACCAGCCGGGGTTGAAGCAATTTTTACAAAATTATCAAACGATCTCCCGCCTTTCACCTTTTGCCTGGCGACTTTTATACGCAAGGATTTTATTCCCTCTTCACTACTTTGATTGTGTGGAAAACTATTATACATCATCCTCAGAACAACAGAAGCATTTGCTGGAGGATCGTTTCAACAAGTATTTATCGCAATCGGGCGAATACGAACGCTTCCTCGGTGATTTCTATCAGCTTGCAGAAGTTCCAGTCCGCAGGCTGAGTATTCCTGAGCCGGAATGGCTGAAAATTCATTGATGCAACACTTCTCGACACTGCTTAAAATCATTTAAAGTCCGATCGGTTTAGCATTGTGAAATTTACTCGAATAGAATAAAAATATTTTTTTCATTGATATACCTGCATGTAAAGCGGTTACACACAAAAAACAACAACAATTCGCTATTGTAAAACTGCAACAACCAAATTATAATGTCTTTTATATATAAACATTTGTACGCATAAAAAAGACATTCCCGGGGAGGCAAAGCATGAAAGCAATTTCGATAGGTTTATTGGGATTGGGAACAGTAGGATCAGGTGTCGTAAAAATCATTGAAAACCATCAGGATAAGCTGATGCACCAGATTGGCTGCCCTGTGCAGGTGAAAAAAGTTCTCGTCCAAAACATACATAAAGAGAGAGAGGTAGCGGTGAATCAATCTTTGTTGACCACAAGTGCAGAGGAGATTATCGATGATCCGGATATTGACATTATTATCGAGGTAATGGGCGGTTTAGAGGGCACTAAGGAACTGCTCTTAAAGGCACTTAAACAGAAAAAGCATGTTGTTACCGCCAACAAGGATTTGATGGCGGTCCATGGTTCAGAGCTGCTTACAACGGCATCCTTAAATAGTTGTGATTTATTTTATGAGGCAAGTGTTGCCGGAGGGATTCCTATCTTGAGAAGCCTTGTCGACGGCCTGGCTTCTGACCGGATTACAAAGATGATGGGAATTGTCAATGGAACAACAAACTATATTCTTACAAAAATGAGTAAACAGGGCAGTGCTTATGACGATGTACTTGCGGAAGCCCAAAGGCTCGGATATGCAGAATCAGATCCAACAGCAGACGTTGACGGGCTTGACGCAGCCAGAAAAATGGCGATTCTTTCTACTCTCGGTTTCTCCATGAAAATCGATTTGGATGATGTAAAAGTAAAAGGAATCCGTTCTGTATCAGAGGATGACCTGCAATACGGAAAACAGCTCGGCTACACAATGAAATTAATCGGCATAGCCCAGCGGGAAGGCGAAAAAGTTGAAGTCAGTGTCCAGCCGACCCTGCTGGCCGATGCCCATCCGCTTGCAGCCGTTAATGACGAGTACAATGCTGTTTATGTGTACGGTGAAGCAGTCGGGGAAACAATGTTTTACGGACCTGGGGCGGGAAGCCTGCCGACAGCAACGGCTATTGTTTCAGACCTGGTCGGCGTAATGAAAAACATGCGTCTTGGCGTGAACGGCAAGAGTGCTATTTCACCGCAGTATGAAAAAAAATTGAAGCAACCCGAAGAAATCTACTCCAAATACTTTTTACGGATTCATGTCAAGGATGAAGTCGGGGTATTTGCCAATATTACGTCGGTATTTGCTGAACATGGGGTCAGCTTTGAAAAGATCCTCCAGCTTCCTTTGAAGGAAGCAGAAGAAGCTGAAATCGTACTCGTTACACATCGTTCGTCCCTGGAGGACTTCGAACAAATTTTAAACAAATTAAGAGATTTAAGTGCCATAAATGAAATTAAAAGCTCATACAGAGTAGAAGGAGGAGGCCGTTAATGCGATGGCCGGGACTATTAGAAGCTTACCGAGAATATTTACCTATTGGTCAAGAGACACCGTTATTATCACTACATGAAGGAAATACACCTCTTGTCAGGCTGGAGCAGCTTTCAATCGAATGGGGAGTGGATCTGTACGTAAAAACAGAGGGAGCCAACCCGACCGGATCCTTTAAGGACAGAGGAATGGTGATGGCCGTTGCAAAAGCAAAGGAACAAGGTAGTGACACGGTTATTTGTGCTTCTACAGGTAACACATCTGCTTCTGCTGCGGCATACGCGGCGCGGGCCGGCTTGCGTTGCATTGTTGTTATTCCTGAAGGAAAGATAGCAATGGGCAAGCTCGCCCAGGCCGTTATGTACGGAGCCGAAATCATATCAATAGAGGGGAATTTTGATCAAGCTTTACAGATGGTACGAAAGATTAGCGAGACTGAGCCGGTTACTCTCGTAAACTCCGTTAATCCATATCGGCTCGAAGGGCAAAAAACAGGTGCTTTTGAGGTTTGCGACCAGCTTGGCGGGGCACCGGACATATTAGCGATTCCGGTCGGAAACGCCGGGAATATAAGTGCCTACTGGAAGGGCTTTAAAGAATACAATGAGATAAAAGGGTATGCTCTCCCGCGGATGCACGGATTTGAAGCGGAAGGAGCTGCGGCAATTGTCCATAATCGCGTCTTTGAGGAGCCGGAAACGATTGCGACGGCAATCCGAATTGGCAATCCGGCAAGCTGGAGCTTAGCAGTTAACGCAGTCCAGGAATCAAACGGAAAAATAGATGAGGTTAGCGATGCGGAAATTCTTGCTGCTTATCAGCTTCTTGCTTCCCGTGAAGGCATTTTTGCCGAACCGGCCTCATGCGCATCACTTGCCGGTATTTTCAAGCAACTGCAAAACAGTGAAATTGAACGGGGCACAAGAATTGTTGCGATCTTAACAGGGAACGGCCTGAAGGACCCGACTGCGGCCATTGAGGTTAGCCCTGTAAAGCCGATTGTTCTTCCAAATAGCTACGAGGTGGTTGCTCGGCATATTAAGGGTGTGGTCCAGATATGAGGGAAGATGCAAAGCTGGTCATCAAAGTTCCGGCCAGCACCGCAAATCTTGGCCCTGGCTTTGATTCAATCGGACTGGCCTTAAATCTGTATTTAACAGTTGAGGTGTTCCCGGGAAGCGAATGGAAGGTTGCTTATTTAACCGATGAACTGCATGACTTTCCTGAAGATGAGACGAATTTAATTTGCTCTACGGCCATTAAGACAGCGGCTATGTTTGGTAAAGAAATGCCAGGCTGCCACCTCCGTGTAAATAGTGAAATTCCCCTTGCCAGAGGCTTGGGCTCCAGTGCCGCAGCAATTGTCGCCGGAATCGAACTAGCTGATTCAGTCTGTCAATTAGGATTGTCAAAGCAGGGGGAATTTGAGCTGGCGTCCCAATTCGAAGGACATCCGGATAATGCCGGAGCCTCTCTATTCGGGGGTCTTGTGATTGGCTGCCTGAATGGCGAAGAGGCAAACGCCGCAGTTTTCAGTGACATTTGTTTTGACATCGTCGCCGTCGTGCCAAAGGAGGAGCTGTTAACAGAAGCATCACGGCAGGTATTGCCGGAATTGCTGGATTACAAGGAAGCCGTTACGGCTGGAGCAGTTTCAAATGTGCTTATTGCGGCATTGTTAGCTGAGAATTGGCAGCTCGCCGGAAAAATGATGGCAGCTGATCGATATCATCAACCGTACCGCCGTAAATTAGTTCCCCATTTAAGCCGCATCGAAGCGGTAGCAGCCGAAAGCGGAGCATTTGGCACAGCGCTAAGTGGAGCAGGCCCCGCTGTGATGTGCTTCATCGAGAAGGGAAAAGGGGACGAGCTCGCATCAAGACTGAAAAAACATATTCCCGACATGGATATTTTGAGTCTGGAAATGGACCGAAACGGGAGCAATGTTGAAAAAGAAAATTATCAGATTTCTAAATAAAAAACGATTTCACCAGGTGGTGAAATCGTTTTTATGTGCTTAAAATACTTGTTCTACCTCAAGAACTCCTGGAACTTCTTCTAAAAGGGCCCGTTCGATTCCTGCTTTTAAAGTAATGGTTGAGCTTGGGCAGCTTCCGCAAGCACCCAGCAGGCGAAGCTTAACGATGCCATCTTCAACATCAACCAATTCGCAGTCTCCTCCGTCGCGAAGAAGAAACGGACGCAATTTATCTAATACTTCCTGGACTTCAGCTTTAACATCTAGATCAGCCATGAAATCGACTCCTTTCTTTAATATTTATTATAATCACTACTCTGCCAAAAATCTATTCCTTGAACCAGAAAACCACAATTAAACAATATTTTCATAGGTTTTTCATTGATTGATAAATTGCATAAAGCTTCTTTAATTGAAAAACGAACCAGTTATTTACAGAGTTAACATATTATTATTCATTGCCACGGCTACTTTTGTTTATTTAGACAACTTCGTTCGTGTTTTCGGTGTGGCTTTTTACATTGTGAAATTTACTCGATTATATTGTAAAATAAAAAAAAGACCAAACAGGGGTGCAGACATGGCGAATAAACAAGTCGAGATTATCGTATACGGCGCAGAGCAACTTTGTCCCAGCTGTGTTAACCTTCCATCTTCAAAGGAGACTTTTGAATGGCTTGAAGCCGCAGTCGTCAGGAAATTTCCCGATCAGCCATTTAAAATAAGTTACGTTGATATATATAATCCTCCAGCTGAAGAAGGAAAAGCCTCGTTTGCTCGGCAGGTTATAGAAGAAGATATGTTCTATCCTGTCGTGTTAATCGAAGGCGAAGTCGTTGGAGAAGGAAACCCAAGGCTGAAAACAATTTTTGCTGAAATGGAAAAGCACGGGTATGGAGCGTAGAAAAAACCTTGCCACAGCAAGGTTTTTTTACCCATTATGGTATTTATACATCCATAGTATCCCCGATTTTAACAGCCGTGCAACACGGCCGGTTATCGCCCGATCGGCAACAAGGCCAAAACCGTGCTTTTTGCCAAGCGATCCGAGCACTCCCTTTAATTTAATTGCTGGGAAGCTTTCTGGAGGCGCTTCACCGTTCCAGCGCTTCTGCAGCACCTGGACGATCTGCTCTGCCTGCCCTTCGGCTAATTGAGCGCTTGGTGCGTGTGATAGTGCCGCACAATCGCCAACAACATAGATGTGTTCATTGCCTGGTATATTGTGCTGGGGTGTCAGCACAACTCTGCCCTGATTATCTTTTTCAACGTTTAAATCACGAATTACCTTACTTGGCTGTATTCCAGCCGTCCAGACAATCACATCGCAGTGAACCGGCTCGTCGTGATTGTATAATAGCTTTTCTTCGACGCGGGTAATGTTCGCATTATTAACGATTTCGACGCCGTGGTTGTCAAACCAGTTTTCTACATAAGTACTCAACCGTTCCGGAAACGCTGATAAAATATGGTTGCCCCTGTCAAACAGCTGAATGTTCAAGTCCCGGCGGCTTTCGCTTAATTCGCTGGCAAGTTCGACTCCACTAAGTCCTGCTCCGACAATCGCAACTGTCGAGCCCGGGGAAAGATTATTCAAAGCCTGATAGGTATTTCTCGATTTATCGATCGATTGAATGCTGAATGTGTGAACATCAGCACCAGGAATATTATGGTATTTATCTTCGCAACCAAGACCAATAATTAGATCATCGAAGCTGATCGGATCCTGGCCTGTTAACAATACTTGTTTTTCCCCGACGTTTATTCCTGAAACTTCCCCGTATTTGACGTTCAGCCGAGGATGTTCAGGAAACGCAACCCGGATATGTTGATCGGAGATTGTTCCAGCAGCCAGTGCATAATATTCCGTTTTTAAACAATGATAAGGGACGCGATCAATCAGAGTGATCGTAATGTCCTCTGGCAGTTGATTCGGTAAAAGGCGGTGAAGAATTCTCATTCCGCCATAGCCTCCACCGAGAATGACTAAATTTTTCATTCGAATTTCCCCTTTATCTGACTCTGTAAGCGGTTTAAAAATACCCTCCAAATCCCTGTTAGCGGATAATAACTTTACGTACTTTAAAAAAACATCCTGATATAATGCATTCTTATGTTTAGCCCGGTCTACTCCACTGATCACACAATAAAAAAGATTGAAAATTATTTTTCTGAAAAAGTTAAATATATATAAATTATTTTTGTCACTGTTAACACCATAAAAAGTATAACGAAGTTGTCACAAAATCACAACAGATAATGGCAAAATAACTTGACAAAAGGACTGAGGCAGTGCTATTTGACGAGCCTGGACAAAACAGGTACGATAAATTACTAGTAGAGAGGTGAGAAAGTTGATTAAGCCGATCATAGAATTCTGCATCAGCAACCTGGCAAGCGGTGCACAGGCGGCACTAGAGCAGCTTGAGAGAGATTCTAATCTCGACGTTATTGAATATGGCTGCCTTGGCTATTGCGAAAAATGTGCGCAATCATTATATGCACTCGTTAATGGTGAAGTTGTTACCGGAGATACCCCAGCTGAGCTGGTTGAAAACATATATCAATACTTGGAAGAAAATCCAATGTTTTAAGATAGAAAAAAACCAGCCCCAATTCCGTGCGGCTGGTTTTTCACTGGTGAATTGCCATCAAAATGATTTCTCCATCAATAAATTCTAAACTGTTCAAATTCCTTTGGCCTGCTTTCGGGAATCCCTGATCTCATGCCAGCGTTCCCGGGCCATTTCGATTATCGTTGGTTCCGTCGTTCCGCTTTGTTTTTCAATTACTTTTGAGAAATACTTGACTGCCTGGTCTTGATCTCCAATTCTTCTGGACAAGTCTCCGATCAAATAAAGCAATCTGGTTTCGGAAACCTGCGTACATTGAAAATCGTCGGCTGAAAAGGATTCTTTATATTCGTGGATCGCAAGTTTCATAAAGCGCTGTTCCTGTATGCTGTTATTCAAGGTGCGGTACAGCCAGGCTAGCCGCATGTAAATTCCAGCAATAATGATATGCTTTTCTTTCTTAAGCGTGGCGCAATACGATCCGAGTTTATATGTATTAATCGAAGTGTCGATGCTGCGTTCAGCTCCGAAGTCATGCGGTACCCATTGGTTCGATACTTTCTCGGTTATTGTTTCTTTCGCCCCTGATGGAAAAAAAAGAGAAAAGTCGTCTGAAAAAGAAAAGCCGCAATGCGGACAGACATTTATGTAGTAAAGCAGTGGATTGTTTTCAACAGATTCATAGACCGGCTTAAAATCACTTTCATTTTCTTTAACTTTTATAAAGCGGGATCGGATCTTTTTGGTGGTAAATGACTTTTTACACATCATACATTGGCAGCTTTTATCATACAGTGGAGTTAATTCAGTCAAAGCAATCACCATCCAGATTTCTTATTTTAAAATATGAGTCAATTTCACAATTTAAAAAGCTAAACGGAAAAACGAACAAATTTGTCTAGATATACAGGAGTATGCCGTAGGAAACGAATAATACTATTTTAACATTAAGTAACTGTTCGTTTTTCACTTAAAGAATTGCTTTATGAAATTCATTCGTATATTTAAAATTATACCGTATACGCGGGTAAAAAGGACTGCTTTTCACTCATTTGTAACCGAAATTTACAGAAGCGATGCTCATTCAGTTGAGTGTTCGGCCCCAACTGTATATACTATTTATAGATAAAGTTTTATTCAAGAAATTCATGTCCATGTATACCGGACAACTTGAAAGGAGAATCGTTAGCATGAATCAAGTAGTGACTATTACAGAAGCAGCGGCATTTCAAATAAAAGATATGATGAAGCAAAATGAGGAAGAAGGCTCTTTCTTAAGAATAGCGGTCAAGGGTGGAGGATGCAGCGGACTTTCATACGGGATGGGCTTTGAGCAAGAAAAAGGTGACGATGATTTTCTTGATGAGCAGCACAGTATCCCTGTTTTGGTCAAAAAAGAAGATGCAGCCATCCTAAATGGAACAAAAATTGACTTCAAACAATCCATGATGGGCGGCGGCTTCACAATCGACAACCCGAACGCAATCGCCTCCTGCGGCTGCGGATCATCATTCCGGACTGCGGTAAATGCCGGTACACCGGAAGAGTGTTAACATAAAAAGGCACCGATCAGGTGCCTTTTACATTTTTATTTTTCAAATAAAGATGTGCTGTGCAGCGGTTGTACCCTTGCTTTTGGATCAAGGAATGCTTTCGCGTTATTTACAGCTGTTGGTGCTTCCCCGAATCCGCACGCGATTAATTTAACTTTGCCATCATATGTGCAAATGTCTCCCGCAGCATAAATTCCCGGGACATTCGTTTCCATTTTTGAATTGACAACAATCGAATTTTTCTCTATTTCCAATCCCCATTCCTTAATTGGCCCTAAAGAAGACACGAATCCGAAGTTCACGATTACGGCATCCACATCAATTGCCTCTTTGCTGTCACCGTTCCCATCCTGCAGAACGATTTGTTTAATCTCGCTATCATCCCCAATTAACTCAACCGGGATGTACGGTGTTTTCACTTGGACCCTTGAGTTATGAAGATTTTCCACGCTGTGCTCATGAGCCCGGAACTTATCCCGTCTATGGATGATCATCACTTCTTCCGCAATTGGTTCAAGCATGAGCGCCCAGTCGACTGCGGAGTCCCCGCCACCGCAAACGGCAACTTTTTGGCCGGCAAACTGGTTTAAATCATCAATAAAGTAATGAAGATTCTTTCCTTCGTATTCAGCAGCATTTTCCAGTTCGATTCGGCGTGGCTGGAAAGCACCGTTCCCTGCTGTGATAATAATCGTTTTCGAATAATGAATTTCTTTATTTGTCGTTAATTTAAAAATATCATCTTCTTGTTTTTCTAATTTCTCTACTGATTGTTCGACTACCACTTCCGGCTCAAATTTAGCCATTTGTTCTTTCAGGTTATTGACTAATTCCTGGGCGCGAACCTTTGGGAAACCCGCCACATCGTATATGTATTTTTCCGGATAAAGAGCTGAAAGCTGACCGCCCAACTGAGGCAGGCTCTCGATAATTTTTACTGAGGCTTGTCTCATACCTCCATAAAAAGCCGTAAAGAGTCCGACAGGCCCTCCACCAATGATCGTAATATCATAAACCTTTTGATCTTTTTTCACACCAAATCCCCCCATCTGATAGTAACAAATCCATTCCCTATCATACCATAAACGAAGGAAATCCTCACTCAAAAGCCGGGAATTCCGATTTGAAAAAAATGACTTTCGGTATTCAGGTAATGCCTATATAAGAAAAATTGAGCAATGTTTTTAAGCCAATTATAAATTTTCTTAATTCGATTTAATAGCTTGAAAAGTAGAGTAAAAAAGAATAATATGTAATATAGACAATATGTTAATATTTTATGACAATTTCAGCACATTTTTTTGACTTAGTTCGTGAATTACATCACAAACTTTTTCTTGAAACTTAAAATAATTCATTATAAAGCAGCGGAAGATAAGAAAAAGTGTTTGCAGATGAAAAATATATAGATAAAGGTGAAGTGATATACTTGAGAAAGCCAAAAATAGTAATTCTTGGAGCGGGCTACGGTGGTTTAATGACTGCTGTTCGGCTGCAAAAGCTTGTCGGTGTAAATGAAGCTGACATCGTTTTAATCAACAAAAACGATTACCACTATGAAACAACATGGCTGCATGAAGCGTCTGCAGGAACTTTACATCATGACCGTGTCCGCTATGACATTAAAAATGTCATTGACACGAACAAGATCGAGTTCATTCAGGATGCGGCCGTTGAGATTCAGATGGAAGAAAAAAAGGTCATCCTCGAAAATGGGGAAGTGGCATACGATTATCTTGTTGTTGCATTGGGGGCAGAGCCTGAAACATTTGGTATAAAAGGTTTGAAGGAATACGCCTTTTCAATCGTCAATGTCGATTCTGCGAGACAAATTCGTAATCATATTGAATACCAATTTGCGACATACAATACAGATGCAGATAAAAAGCCTGAGCGCCTTTCTATCGTCGTGGGTGGAGCAGGTTTTACGGGAATCGAATTTCTAGGGGAACTGTCAAACCGCGTCCCTGAATTATGCAAGGAATATGATGTTGATTTCCATGATGTCAGAATGATTTGTGTAGAAGCAGCACCAATGGTTCTGCCTGGCTTTGATCCGGAGCTTGTCGAATATGCCGTTTCCCAATTGGAGAAGAAAGGCGTTGAATTCAGGATCGGAACAGCGATCAAAGAATGTACACCTGAAGGGATTATTGTGGCAAAAGGTGAAAATGAAGTGGAAGAAATTAAAGCGGCAACTGTTGTTTGGGCCGCCGGAGTACGCGGTAATTCAATTATCGAAAAGTCAGGGATCGAAGCAATGCGCGGGCGTGTAAAAGTAGACCCGGATTTAAGATTACCAGGCTCCGACAACGTGTTCATAATTGGCGACTGCTCATTGATCATCAATGAAGAAATCAACCGTCCATATCCGCCAACAGCCCAGATTGCGATGCAGCAGGGCGAACTATGCGCCAGAAATCTTGCCGCACTTATTCGCGATAAAGGCGAACTTGAAACTTTTACGCCTGATATAAAAGGAACCGTTTGTTCCCTTGGTGAAGACGATGCGATTGGAGTTGCCTTCGGAAAGAAAATGGTAGGCGGAAAAGCTTCCTTCATGAAAAAAATGATCGACAATCGTGCCCTTTACATGATTGGCGGACCATCTCTCGTCTTTAAAAAAGGGAAATTCAATATTCTATAACAAGGCAGGCAGACAAAGATCTGCCTGCTTTTACTTACCCTTTTCGCCCGACGGCACCGAAAGTGGGGCCTTTTGATAAAATAGAATTATTAAACAAACAGGGGTGCAGGGGATGAGTGTGAACAAAAGAGGAAATGTTTGGTTAGGGGTGTCCGGCCTGGTTATAAATGAAGCCTTCGAGTGGCTTGTTGTCAAAAAAAGCTACGGGGGATTGAAAGGAATGTGGTCACTGCCGGCCGGTTTTGTTGCGCCTAGAGAAACCGCTGATGCCGCGGCAGTTCGCGAGGTTTTCGAGGAAACCGGAATCAATTGTGCGATTCAAGGTTTAATCGGCTTAAGAACGGGTGTCATTAGCGATGAAATCAGTGATAATATGTTGGTATTTTCGCTTAAGCCGAAAGAGGATCAAATTATTAAAGTACAGGAAAGCGAAATTTTGGAGGCTCGCTTTATAGACCCAGATGAATTGCTTGCTGAAAAATCGGCTTCAGTGCTTCTCCATCATTTGGCCAACCTTAAAGATGCTGCCGTAAAAGCGCCAATCAACGGCATAAATCCGGGCGATCACTTTAATTACACAGCATATAAATTATTTTTATAATATTCAGAAATATTGAGTAAACAAATGAAATCAGGAGAAAAAGAGTTATGTATGCGTTTACACATGCATTTTTTCGTTGATTTTGCTCCTTTGCTTTTAAAATAAATTTTGATATATTATCAGAACATTCAGTAATATATAAGGAGATGGTTCAGATGACAGCAAAGAAGCTGGATTCAAAAGATTGTCCATACTGCGCAGGAAAAGGGTATTTTCAGCTTTTGCTAGGTGGCTCTGAAACATGCTCCTGCTGCGGCGGTTCGGGGAAAAGCAAAAAATAACAATAATTAATGAATAAACTTCGCAAAATGCGGAGTTTTTTTCTGTTATTTAAATTGACGGGTTTACTTCCTTTCAGTACACTTAAAATTGATGTGTTAAGGGAGGGAATGGAATGCTAACGATTGTTACATTAATCATATCAATGCTTTTGTTTTTTGTGTTGTTTTTTGGCATTGGTTTTTTATTAAATATGCTACTGCGCATGTCTTGGATAATGGCAATTGTGTATCCTCTGATCGCGATCATTATTGTCGACGATGTTCGTTTTATCGAATATTTCACTAGCAGCAAAACAGCATTAACTGATTTGGGTGTAAAATTTTCAAGATTGACCTTGTCTGATGTGCTGATTTTAAGCAGCGGCCTGGCAGGAGCGATTCTGGCCGGAATCGTCATTAAACTGCTTCGTAAAAAGGGCTATCAAATGTTTTAGAATCTTCTCATTTTTGAGAGGGTTCTTTTTTATGCTTAAATCAACCCGTTGAATAAGAAGGGCAAATTGCGCCAACAAAAAACGGCAAAATTCCGCATTTATATTAACAAACATTATTACCCCGGGCAATCCGGCTCATCATGCCTTTCCCTTATCCAGCACAAAGTTTCCATAATACATAACTTGCTAGTAAATTGCAAAACTTTTAGCTTATAGCCTTATTTTCCTGTGTTTTTTCTCCTTTTAGGAATATTTCTCTGATATATGGGAAATGAATAGTCTTGGGAGGAGTGAAAATTTTGATGAAACCAAAAGTTTGGATTAAGCGTTCAGTAATGACTATTTTATGTTTGGCAGCTATATCGACAACATTCCAAGCTATTTCAGGTGTTGAAGCGAAGACGTTTGTTGCGATGGCACAAAGGGGACATGAAGGGCAAAATGAGATTGAAGACAGAAACTATTTTGATCATAATATAAAAACTATCGGGCTTGCATTTAAGTTTATTCAAAAAGTAGCACAGGTTGAACCGAAAATCTCGTCAACCAATGCTGTAGCTGGAACTTTGCCATCATTAGAGGACCAGTTTAATTTGAATCAGTATCCGACAGAGACTGTTGTGGCCACAGGTTACACAGCCGGCTATGAGTCTACCGGAAAAGGTTCTGACCACCCTGCTTATGGAATTACATACTCCGGGGTGAAGGTGAAAAGGGATCTTTATTCGACCGTTGCAGCAGATTTAAACGTATTTCCGATCGGAACCATTTTGTTCATTCCTGATTATGGCTTTGGTGTGGTAGCAGATAAAGGCGGAGCCATTAAAGGCAATAAACTCGATCTTTATTACGAAACCGTCGACGATGTTTTCACGAATTGGGGCAAGAAAACAATTGATGTTTTCGTTGTTGAGCGTGGAGATGGGAAACTCACGGAAGAGGATTTAACAGCATTGAACGAAGCCGAACCGATGCAAGTATTCAGGCAGCAGTATATAAGCACGGACAAAGAATAGAATAAAAACAGGCAGTTATTTTACACGCTGCCTGTTTTTTGTTTGCCATGAATTAATTGGAAGAGTTTTTCGGCTCCTTCAAGCAGCCGGGGGGATGGGCGGCAAAAAAGTTCTTCCTCAAGAACAAAGATCCGATTTTGTTCTACGGCTTTAAGCTTGGACCATCCAGGCCGCTTTTTTACGATATCGGGATTTACTTTTCCCCGCCTTACACCAACCCAGGCAAGGCAAATATAATCCGGGTTCCGATCAAGTACATCGTTCCAATCTGTCTGGACGCTTGCAAGCTCAACATCGTTAAAGACATTATAAGCACCGACAGCTTGGCTAATTTCGGTCAGCCAGTTTATTTTCCCCGGCGTAAATACGGGCTTGGGCCACCATTCCCAATAAAGCGACGGCCGCTGTTGAACTGTTGAGGCCGCCTCGTTCAATTTCGCAAGCCTTAGTGCAAAATTGGCGGCGGCTCTTCTCCCGTGTGCCGGCACATTTAAAGCTTCAGCGGTTTTCAGGAGGTCTTCCTGAATATCGGAAAGGCTTTGCGGATTTAAAACGATATGCGGGATGCTCCTTTTTTCGAGCTCCGCCACATTTTTTTCCATCCCTGGTACGCTCAATGACGCCAGTACAAGATCCGGCTTCAATTGTTCAACCTTGTCAAGATCAATTGACAAATCAGGTCCGAGCCTCGGGAGGTGATGTACACAATCCGGCCAGTCAGAAAAATCATCAACCCCGACCAGAGCTTCGGTCAGTTCCAGATAAGCAATGATTTCTGTATTACTTGGACATAATGACACGATTCGCATGATCGGCCTCCTATACGTTAAAGAGAAAATAGAGAAGCAAAGTCAGGAGCACTCCAGTTAATCCACCAAAAAAGACTTCAATCGGCTTATGCCCGAGCAACTCCTTAAGCTCTTTCCGCTTTTCCTGCTCCGGCTTTTGCTGCCATACCTTTGCCTCCACGACGAACTTGGCAAAATCAGCAACAAGCTGGTTAAGCACAATTGCCTGCTCGCCAGCCTGGCGGCGCACACCGGTTGCATCGAACATCGTAATGATCGCAAAAACAGCTGCCACAGCAAACACGGCGGAGTCTAAACCCGTCTCAAGCGCCACACCTGTTGATAGAGCAGTAACGGCTGCGGAATGGGAGCTTGGCATTCCCCCCGTGCTCGTCAGCAAGGACCAGTCAAGCCTTCTGGTTGCGATGAATTGAATCGGGACTTTCACAAACTGAGCGAAAAAAATCGCTGCCAACGCCGCCCAGAAAGGAAAATTCATAAAAAAATCCAATTAAAAAACCACCTTTTTAGTTAATACCTCTATATCTTATATACGATAAAAGAAAAGTTAGTGAATTGTTCCTTTAGGAAAAATCGTAATATATCCAAAACCAGCTATATTATGTAATAACCTCTATGAAAAATTGAAAACATTTAAAGTGGTTTGCTACTTTTGTTAAGGATAAAAATTGACTGAGATTAATGTGCAAAATGAGAATATACGCCGTTCATCACAGGGAGTGAAGTTGCCCGTGTATCTTCATCTTGAGTATTATGAGTTTTTGATAAAGTGGACTTGATCTAGAAAAGAATCAATCAGTTTACGGAACAATGCCTTATTATTATACCAAAAGATATCGATCGTGTTCCTTTTTCACGAACAGACGGTTTACTGAGTTGCAAAGTTGTATTTAATTTTGAAAGATGATTAGACACTCGAAATATTTGTTTTTTTTCGTTATAATAAATTCAATACTTTGGGGGTGGTTGGAATGTTTCAAATAAAAAAAGACTTTAGTTTTGCAAATGAGCATGAATGCTTAGTGGTTGGCATTTTTGATAAACCGGCCAAGCTTGAAGGAATCATCGCAGGTGTCGATGACGAATTTGCAGCCCAGCTGAATGAACTTATAAAACACGGCGATATTGCAGCAAAGAAAAAAGCAATCTCTATCATACATACATTTGGAAAAATTACTGCAAAACGGATTGTTTTTGTCGGGCTCGGTAAACAAAAAGATTTTTCATTCGAACTGCTCCGTGAAGCCTTTGGTGCAACATTTAAGGCTATCGAATCAGCCAAGTACCAGGAAGCCGCTGTATATTTGGATTCTTTTACGAATGAGGACGTCGACTCACAGGACGCCGCCCATGCTTTAAGTGAAGCTTTCGCCTTGACGACATACCGTTTTGAAGGCTATAAGCAAAAGTCGAATGAACCGGAAAAGAAAATCGAAATCATCTCCGTCTACTGTGAACTGGCGGATGAAGAGGACATTCGCGCTTCATTATCAGTTGGCGCAGCCTATGGTCACGGAACAAACTCCGCCCGTACGCTAGTAAACCTTCCCGGCAATATGCTTACTGCGACAGATATGGCAAACTACGCGAAGGAGCTTGCCGCCAAATATGATTTTGAAGCCGAGGTACTGGGCAAAGAAGAAATGCAGAAGCTTGGGATGGGAGCATTATTAGCCGTAAACCAGGGATCTTCCGAACCACCCAAAATGATTGTCCTCAAATACCAGGGAAAAGAAGAGTGGAAGGACGTTATTGGCCTTGTGGGGAAAGGAATAACGTTTGATACCGGTGGTTATTCGCTTAAACCGAAGGATGGAATTGTTGGGATGAAAATGGATATGGGAGGCGCGGCAGCTGTCCTTGGCGCCATGGAGGTCATCGGCGAGCTGAAACCGGAACAAAACGTCGTTGCTGTCATTGCTTCGACAGATAATATGATCAGTGGATCAGCAATGAAACCTGATGATGTAATTACCTCGATGAGCGGAAAAACAATTGAAGTCCTGAATACCGATGCGGAAGGCAGGCTCGTCCTTGCAGATGCAGTTACGTATGCAAAGCATAACGGTGCTGATTATTTAGTTGATATTGCCACATTAACAGGTGGAGTGATCGTTGCACTTGGAACAGAGACAACCGGGGCGTTGACGAATAATGAGCAGCTTTTTGAGCAAGTGCTTGAAGCGTCATTGGAAGCTGGAGAACGGATTTGGCGCCTGCCATTATTTGAAGATGATAAAGAACGGGTTAGAGGCAGCAAAATTGCCGATTTAAACAATTCTCCTGGCCGTGAAGGCCATGCGATTATGGGCGGAGCGTTTGTTGGTGAGTTCGCAGAAGACACACCTTGGGTACACCTTGACATTGCCGGTACAGCAACGACAAAAAAAGAAAGCAGCCTCGGTCCTGCCGGTGCGACAGGAGTTATGGTGCGGACACTTGCCCTGCTTGTTGAACGTTTTGAAACAAAATAGAGTAAATGAAACTTCGGAACCTCAGGTTTCCGGGGTTTTTTTATGCGGATGAAAGAATGGGATCTTTCGGAAGAACCTCGTCAACAATGTAAGGAACCCTTGCAAATACTGGATTCGCCCACTCAAAGTAGGGGCATTTTGCATATGAAGTAGTGTAAGCAAGTTTTATAGGAGAAGGAGGTACCCAAATGTATGATTATAGACGACCTTATGGATATGGAAGAAGAAGGTTCTTTTTTGGCGGGCCATTTGTCGGTGGGCTAATAGGCGGGCTTGTCGGCAGCGCTTTATTGTATCCACGTCCGTACTACCCACCATATCCTTATTATCCTCCATATCCTCCATACGGCTATGGTTATGGTGGCTATGGTGGCTACGGCGGCTACGGCGGCTATCCGTACTAGTTCAAGCAAAACAGCTCTTTGGAGGAGATGTTTAAGATATCTAGAGCTGCAGGCTCCGATTTATAATTCGTGAGATGGATGCTTTACGTGAATTATCTGTAAGACCGCTGGTGTTCAGTCATTAGCGGTCTTTTAATTCTCTGGAAACCTGCTCGTTTACACAAGCTAAGTGATTATTAAAAAAGGAAAACATAAAAAAACATCGAAATTAATAATACAATATAAAATAGCTCGAGAGTACGCATGCCCTAAATGGAATTGCGAGGGGAGGGAATGCGAGTGGATCTGGAGTTTATACTTAATATTATTGAGGAGGGCGGTTATTGGGCGCTTTTCCTGTGGCTGTGGTTAGGTATTTTTGGAATGCCGATCCCAAATGAGTTAATTGTAATGACCGTAGGCCTTGCAACATCACAAGGTGTTTTAAATCCAATCTTGACCTTTCTCGTTGTGTACTTTGGAATTTTGACGGCATTAACAACGATCTATGCGCTTGGCCATTTTCTTGGAAGGCCGCTGCTCCGCATGTTCGCAAAAAAGAACAAGTTCTCCAAGTCGATAGACAAATCATTGTATTTAATCGAAAAATATCATGCATTCTCTCTTTCGTTCAGCTATTTTCTGCCCGGTGTCAGAAACTTCGTCCCCTTTTTGTATGGCTCCAGCCGGCTGCCTTATAAATCTTTTGCATTATTTGCGTATTCAGGTGCTTTCGTTTGGCTGTTGATTATGTTCACGTTAGGATACATATTTGGCGAGGAGATCGACACAATTATGCAATACGGGAAAGAGCTGTTATTGATCTTGGGGGTGTGTGCAGCCATTTTTCTATCGGTTAAAGTGGTTCGAAAAAAGCGAAGGGAAAAGATGCAGGCAAGTTAGTCAACGATAAAGAGGGTGAAGTTGATGATATATTAGAAAAGTTGACGATAAAGCGGCTGAAGTTGATGATAATTAGAAAAGTTGACGATAAAGCGGCTGAAGTTAATGATATATTAGAAAAGTTGACGATAAAGCGGCTGAAGTTAATGATATATTAGAAAAGTTGACGATAAAGCGGCTGAAGTTGATGATATATTAGAAAAGTTGACGACAAAGCGGCTGAAGTTAATGATATATTAGAAAAGTTGACGATAAAGCGGCTGAAATGACGATATATTTGAAAGTTAAAAAGCGGGCAATTTCAAACTTCTCTAACCATGACTATACACGACAATTACATCCAGGCCCGTTATAATAACGATGTTATCATTTTAAGGGGGAATCGGTTTGAACATTGAAAAGACGTTAATCAGCACACTCGGGATTGAGATCACTGAACTCAAAAAGGGGAAGGTAACTGCGACAATGCCGGTTAATGAAAGAACGAGGCAGCCTTTTGGCCTTCTGCATGGAGGAGCTTCTGTAGCCCTTGCGGAGACCGTTGCAAGTATAGGTGCGTATGAGCTGGTCGACAAAGAAACAGAAGCTGTTGCAGGACTGGAAATTAACGCCAATCATGTCCGCGGCAAAACGGATGGAGTTGTTACAGCAAGAGCCACTGTACTGCATCAGGGAAAAACGACGATGGTATGGGATATTAAAATTGTTGATGAACAGGAAAAGCTGATCTGTGTTTCAAGATGCACAATGGCGGTGCTAAAAAGAAAATAACATTATAAATTTTTAAAGAAGAAGGGAGCAATTAAGCTTCCTTCTTCCAGTCACTCAACCAGAATGGCTTTTTAAAGGTTTAGCTACATGAATAGTCTTATGAAAATGAAGCTGCAGTTCCCTCTTTTTCTAATAATTGCTCTTTTTTCTTAACAAGAGGAATGACTTCTTCGCCAAAGCGCTGCAAATCTTCTTCGTAGTGGAAATGCCCGGTTAAAATGAGATCTATGCCAATTTTCTTTAACTCAATGATCCGATCAGCCACCTGTTCAGCTGTCCCAATCAAGCCGGTTTTAAATCCATCATTGTATTGAACAAGATCTTCGAACGAGGAGTTCGCCCACATTCCCTGTTTATCTCTCGTTGATTGCCCAGCCTCTTTAACCGCTTCTTTAAAGCCGTTAACTGCTTCAACATCTGCGCTGGCGACGATATCACGTAATAGTTGCACTGCCTCTTCCTTTGTATCTCTGACGATAGCGAAGCCGTTTACCGCAAACTTTAAGTTGCGCCCTTCTTTTTCAGCAAGTGCTTTTACTTCATGTATTTGGGTCTTAAAGCCTTCCAGTGTATTCCCATTCATAAAGTAAAAGTCGGAAACACGGGCAGCCATTTGCTTGGCAGCCAAAGAATTGCCGCCCTGGAATATGGGCAGTTCTGCCCCCTGCACCGGCTTTGGTTTAAGCGGGGCTTCATTTATGCGGTAAAAGTCTCCTTTAAAAGTGGTTGTTTCTTCTGTCCACATCGATCTTAACACTTGAATAAACTCCTCTGCTCTCCGGTATCGTTCATCATGTTCCAGCCAAGGTTCGCCATACCCGATGAATTCCTGCTTGAACCATCCGCTGACAATATTGACTGCGGCGCGTCCATTGCTTATTTGATCTAGAGTAGCCAGCATTTTCGCATACACACCAGGATGCCATAACCCCGGATGGACAGCAGAAATCAATTTTAACTTATCCGTGACTGATGCGAGTGCAGAAGCAAGTGTGATTGCCTCCAGCTGGTTTTCTGCTCCATAGCTTGCAAAAAAGCGGGTTTGCAGCAAAGCGTAGTCATAACCCGATTGTTCTGCAATTTGCGCATATTTTTTATTTGACTCGAAATTCCACCCTGTTCTTTGAGGCAGTTTGGATACAACAAGCCCACCGCTGACATTTGGTACCCAGTAAGCAAATTGCAAATTTCCCATAAAGCATCGTCTCCTTTTTAAAGCGGACTACACCTTGTTTTTATAGTTTAAAGGTAAACATGGAGCGGCCACACTTTCCGTAATTGAAATGAACACTATTTTCCTCATGGACCATTTTGCAGTATCTCTTTATCTAGTCATTGAAAAATAAAAACCCCCTTACTCGAAAAGAGAGAAGGGGGTGGATGAATATATTCAACGTTCCGCCTTCTCATCTTCGGAAATAATGGTATTTCCTCTGAATTTGGCACCGGGCAAATAAATGCTGGTTGCCGAGGTTTCGCAGGGTCAGTCCCTCCACCTCTCTTGATAAGAAGAATAGCTTTATTAAACTGTATAATGTACATCATAATCATTGAATATTAATTCGTCAACCTTTTTTGAATTTTTAATGATTTCAAAAAATAGCCATTATCCACTTAATGGCTGCAGAGTGCTAATTGTCTCTTTGTCTGACACGGTTATTGCGTCTCCAAACCGCCTCTTCTAAATCATCCTGAACGCTTTTCTCCCACAGTTTAACACCAGAGTTATAAGCAGCCCGGCTGATCAGATGCCCGGCGACCGGAGATGTTATGAAAATAAACACAATCCCGAGGATGATTCGCGAGTTGAAGTGGTCCTGTTCCATAAAAAAATGGACGAACGTACCTAGCAGGATAGACATTACCCCAAGCGTGGCGCTTTTGGAAGCCGCATGGTTCCGTGTATAGACGTCCGGCAGGCGGATGACTCCAAAAGCTGCTACAAGGCTTAAAAACGCCCCAATAAGAATTAACGCTCCGCTCATAAATCTAAAGATCTCGATCACTTTCAATAATTACCCCCTTTTCAATATATTTCGAAAAGGCAACGGTTCCAATAAAGGCGAGAATCCCAATTAATAAAATAACTTCGAGGAATGCATTTGTCCTCAGGAGAATGGATACGAGCGCGATAATCGCAACAAGATTGATTCCAATTGCATCGAGTGCGACAACCCTGTCAGGGACGCTGGGGCCCTTAATGACACGATAAATGAGGCCGAGCATCGAGAGTGAAATACAAACGAGCGATAATTGTATAATGAAATGAAACATTAGCGGCTCACCTCCATGATTGCTTTTTCAAACGTGTTTTTAATGCTGCTGATTGCGTCGTCAACATCGTCAATATCCATGGCATGAACATAAAGAATTTTGTTGTCCGGTGAAATATCAACGACAAGCGTTCCGGGCGTTAATGTGATGAGATTGGCCAGCACGGTAATCTCCCAATCCTTTTCGAGTACGGTAGGCAGTGCAAAAATGCCTGGCTTCATGTCGAGCTTCGGTTTTAACACGACCTTTAAAACGGCGATGTTGGATAGCACCAGTTCTTTAATAAAAATAAGCAACAGCGCAATAACTGCGTTCACCCGGTGTAAATAAAAACGGGAGCTGAAAAACCGCCTGAAGGCAAAAATAATCAAGAGCCCGAAGAGATAACCAACAAAAAATGTGACCACGTCAAAAGACACGGTGATAAACATCCATGTGAACGCTAATAGAAAGTTTAATAAAATTTGAAATGCCATAGTCCATTACTCCTTCAATACAGCTTCAATGTAAATGGACGGATCGGATAATGTTTCTGCAGCCTCGATAATGTAAGGCATCAAAACCTCTGTGCCGATTCCATATAAAACAGATAATCCCACCAATACGAATGGAGCAACCATCAGGGCTCCGACGGGCACTTTATCCTCACCTTCAAACGTCCGCGGATTTCCCCAAAAACCATGAATAAATACTTTCATTACGGAAAACAGCATAAGCAGGCTTGACATAAGGACAATGGCCGCACCCCAAAATCGCTCTCCTTCAAATCCCCCTTGGACAATTAACAGTTTTCCGGCAAAACCGCTTAGTGGTGGAATCCCGGCGAGCGCAAGGGAAGCAAGGAAAAAACTCCAGCCAAGACCGGGATACCGTTTGATCAATCCGCTAAAGCCGCGTAAGTTGCTGGTCCCAGTTATGGCAATCATAACACCTGCGAGGAAAAAAAGGGCTGCTTTGATAATCATATCGTGCATCAGATAAAAAATTGAACCCGCTAAAGCAGTCGGCGTCATCACTGATACGCCAAACAAAATGATCCCGACAGCAACGATAATATTGTAAATAATGATCTTATTGACATCCCAAAAGGCAATCGCGCCAATTACTCCGAAGATGATCGTCAAAATCGCCAAAACACTTAAAATTTGGTGTGTGTAACCTGCGTCATGATTGAAAAACAATGTATATGTGCGCATGATCGAGTAGACGCCGACTTTTGTGAGCAATGCGCCAAACAGCGCCGTGATCGCTGACGGCGGAGCATAATAGGATCCGGGGAGCCAAAAATAAAGCGGGAAAATGGCGCCTTTTAATCCGAAAACAATTAAAAATAATATGGCAATCACGGTGAGAATTCCGGACTGGTTCGCTGCGTTGATGCGCTCTGAAATATGAGCCATGTTCAGCGTGCCGACAACGGAGTACAGAAAACCGACAGTAATAACAAACAATGCGGAAGAAATAACATTCACGAGAATATATTTGATCGATTCACGAAGCTGTATCTTTGTGCCGCCATGGACAATTAATACGTAAGATGCCATCAGCAGGACTTCAAAGAATACAAACAGGTTAAATATATCACCGGTCGTAAACGCCCCATTGACACCGACGATTAAAAATAAAACGACCGGATAATAATAAAACCTTTCTCTGTCTTCTCCAATCGAGCGGAATGAGTAGATGATACAAGTAAACGCTATAATGCTGGTCGTTAATACAAGCATAGCGGAAAGCATATCGGAAACAAGCGTGATTCCGAACGGGGCCTCCCAATTGCTTACATCCATCGTTTGGATGCCTTCGGTTTTGACTTGTTGAACCAGCATGACCGAGACAATCATTGTAATAAATGAGGACAGGGCGGCACCCCATCGCTGGATTTGGATGTTTTTGCTGAAAAAGATCAGCAGGACCCCTGATATTAAAGGGATCAATATCGGCATTATAATCAAATTATTCATGTCTTTCGGTACCTCTCAAACGCTCCATATTATCCGTGCCCAGCTCTTGGTAAGCCCTGTAAGCCAAGACAAGGAAAAACGCGGTAACTCCAAAGCTGATCACAATCGCTGTTAAGATGAGAGCCTGTGGAATTGGGTCAGTATAAGTTTCAGCATGTTCACCCAATAATGGTGGAGCCCCCCGCTTAAGACCTCCCATTGTTAAAAGCAAAAGGTGGGCACCATGGCTCAATAATCCTGTCCCGATGATGATGCGGAGCAAGCTTTTTGACAGCATTAAGTAAGTGGCAGACATAAACAAAATTCCGATAACAAAAGCCATTAAAATCTCCATTATTCGTCCTCCCCTATCGTTTGAATAATGGTCATCGTTACGCCGATAACAACAAGAAACACGCCAGTATCGAATAAAACGGCTGTATGCAGTGAGGTTTCGCCTAAAAGCGGCAAATTTACATCCGTAAATGCATGTGTCAGGAACGGAGCATCAAATATAAGCCCGCCTAACCCGGTACCGATAGCGAAAAAAAGCCCGATGCCGATTAAATGCTTATAATCAATCGGCAGTACATTGGCTACCGTTTTCATGTCAAACGCCAGCAGCAATAAAACGATGGCGCCCGAAGTCATTAATCCGCCGACAAATCCGCCTCCTGGATAATAGTGGCCGGCGAAAAACAAATGGATGGAAAAAAGAATAATAATAAAAACGGTTATTTTTGTGACAGTCTGTAAAATGATATCATTTGTTTTCATCCCTCTTTCCTCCTTGCCAGCCTAAGCTTAATCATGGTAAAGATCCCCAGTGCCGCAATGCCCAATACGGTTATTTCAAACATCGTATCAAAGCCCCGGAAGTCAACAAGAATAACGTTCACCATATTTTTTCCGGCAGCTTCTTCATAGGTGTTTTCAACATAGTAGTGCGCAATCGAATCAAACAGTTTTGTGCTGTGGGCAGATAAAGCAATCAGTGTGACAATTGCTCCTATTCCAATTGAGATGACCGCATTCGTCATTCTAAAGCGAATCCGTTCTTCACTTCGGCAGATTTCAGGTAAATGGTAGAAGCAAAGCAGGAACAACGCTACAGAGACGGTTTCAATAACAAGCTGAGTTAAAGCAAGGTCAGGTGCGCGGAAAACAACAAACAGCAAAGCGACTGTGTATCCAACAGCCCCGAGTAAAATGATTGAAGTCAGGCGCGATTTGGCGAAAAGAATCGACACCGCTGAAATAGCGACGACCAGGACCAAAATTGCTTCATAAAACCGGATAGGAGATACATCTGAGGCGTCTATAGCGAACGCATTCTTTACAAACAGTGTCGTCCCGACCACGATGGTGAAGAAAGCGAAAATATAGACTAAATATGTGCGAATATACCCGTTCATATATGTACTTGTTAACCGGAAGGAGCCGTATTGGGCTTTTTCCAGTCCCTTGTCATATAACCTGTTTAAAGCAAGCTTGTCCGGAAGCAAGCCGTAGACGCTTTGCCATTTTGCCAGAGTGAGATAAAGAATGGTTCCCAGTATGACGACTCCCAATGTCATGAACAATTCCGGCGTAGGTCCATGCCAAAAAGAAATGCGCACATCAAAGGCAAGGCCCGGCAATATGGATGTCATCGCTGGCGCAATCAGTGTCTCTGACAGGATATTTGGGAGTACCCCGAAAATAATGACAAGAGAAGCGAGAACCAAAGGCGGAATCAGCATCCCCAATGGTGCTTCATGTGGCTTACGATCAAGTTTCTCAGGCTGGTACTTTCCGGCAAACGTTTTAAATACGATGATCATGCTGTAAACAAAAGTGAAAATGCTGCCGATCCAGGCGATAATCGGAAACAGCGCACTCCATGTATCAAGCTTAAAGATATTCATCTCCATAACCCTGAGCATGCCGGTGAAGAACATTTCTTTACTTAAAAACCCATTAAACGGCGGCAATCCGGCCATTGAAAATGCTCCGACCAGCGCCAGTGTAAATGAGATAGGCATCAGATTGATTAATCCGCCAAGTCTTCGTATATCGCGTGTTCCTGTTTCGTGGTCGATAATTCCGACAACCATGAAAAGGCTGCCTTTAAAGGTAGCATGATTGATAAGATGGAACACAGCAGCTGTTACAGCAACCGTAAAGTAGCTGTTATCCAGCTCTTCAAAGTGGATAGCTGCAGCTCCGACGCCCAGCAGCGACATGATCATGCCGAGCTGGCTGACTGTAGAAAAAGCAAGAATCGCTTTTAAATCCGTCTGCTTTACCGCAGAAAAAGACCCCCAGAACAATGTCACGATTCCAACACCTGCGACAAGCCATAACCATAGGCTGTGTTCAGCGAATATTGGCGAGAACCTCGCAACAACATAAATACCGGCCTTAACCATCGTCGCTGAATGAAGGTAAGCGCTGACAGGAGTAGGTGCTTCCATTGCATCAGGAAGCCAAATGTGGAAGGGGAATTGTGCCGATTTTGTAAACGCCCCTAAAAGGATACATAACAGTGAAGGCACAAATAATGAATGAGTAAAGATCTCCCCGGACCGGCCGATCATTTCCGTAATGCTAAAAGTTCCAGTCATTATATAAAGCAGAAGGAAACCGCCAAGCATGGCGAGACCGCCGAATACAGTGATAAGCATTGACTTTTGTGCACCATAACGTGATTCTTCCCGATGGTACCAGTAGCCGATCAGCAAAAAGGAAGAAAAGCTTGTCAGCTCCCAAAACGTATACAGAACGATCAGATTGTCCGATAGAACTACCCCGAGCATCGCTCCCATAAACAATAGCATATACACATAAAAAGTATTAAGTTTTTCTTTATCCTTTGATAAATAGTAGATCGAATAAAGAACGACGAGGGAGCCAATCCCGGTAATTAACAGGGCAAACAGCAAACCAAGCCCGTCTATTTTTGCCGAAAAATTGATGTCGAGTGATGGAATCCATGCAATCGTCTTGATAATGGAGGAGCCATCTCGTGTCAGAGATATGTACTGTAAAAAATAAGTGAAGAGAACGATAGGCAGAGGCAGTACAAACCAGCCGGTATGGATTTGCCGAAAGTACTTATGTAATAAAGGTATGGCTATTGCCAGCAATAGCGGTGATAAAATAGCAAGATGAAGCAATGACAAAACATAACCCCCTTAATCGAAATTCCAATGAGCTTGTCTCTGTGAAACATGAATGGATTTAAGTTCTTTATCACTATTTCCAATTACTGAAATATAATCCTCCATGCAATACATCCTTTGAGACACAGTAAATGTAAAAATCCCTCATTTCGATCTTTAGAACAAATTATAACCTAAATCAAAACGGCATGCATGCAAAAGAGCTAGATTGGAACAGAGTTTGGACCTCATTATTAAATATGTAAAAACCCGTTGTTTTCAGAAAAAATTTTTTTATGAATAATACTTTGGTAACGTATGCACACTAATACAAGGTGGTGTGCAACATGTTGAAAAAAGCGAATGTTTGCCTTTTTGTCTTTTTGCTAATGTTCTCAAGTGCGTGGTTTTTAAATCAACAAACAAAAAGGCAATCTTATGTTCCAACCGGGGATGAAGAACATATCGAGATCATCCCAATTCATGATCAGGGTGGAGTAAACGAAAAATTTGAAGTTCAAAAAACGTTTGGTCCAAGGGAATATGTAAGAGTCCGGGCCTCGTAGAAGCCGCAGCGAGTCATTAATAATGTGTATTGAGTGACTCTTAAATACAGTGTTCAAAAAGACTGGACACGCAAATTATAAACAGTATCATACCAGGAGCTGGATCAAAAGAACCAGCTCCCTTTATATGTTTTCATAAAGCGCATATTGTTTGATTAAAGGTTGTGCAAAGCCGGGATTTCAATCATAATAAATTTTGATACATGAAATGAAACCGGGAGCCCAACAACATATGAAAAATACATACTTAACAAGCTATTTCCCGCTTATGTCGATTATTTTGTTCAGCCTTGCCCTGGCCATCCGTGTGGAATTATGGCTGTTGGATTTTTTAAAAAAGATTGGTATTTATAAGGGAATGCTCGAATTCTTTTCGGAAGGGGGCATAAAGCTTTCCCTGCTGATTTTATTGGTTGTCGTGTTTTTTATGGTGTTTGCTGCGTTAAAATTGGTAGCCGATACGATAAATGGCATGTCCTTGCTGTTTTTTTCGAAGGATTCTGAAGGGGACAGCTTGAAAAAGATTCGCAGCGGTTCGATTATTTATTTTGTTGGCAGTGCATTATCTGTTGCCAGCATGTACAGCTTTATCGGGATCGGTGCCATCCTGCTCATTACGACAGTCATTTATTTTATTTATTTTGTCCATAAAACAAGCCAGGACCTGTCTGCTGCGGGGATTATTGGCATGATTTTCTTTCAGGTTGTAGTCTGGGCATCACTGTTGACTGGTGTATTCTATTTGTCTATTAAAATCTATAACAGTGTGATGGCAAGTTTGCCAGTTTAAAAGGCGGAAGGGGATTAATTAGCCCTCCGCCTTTTTCTAATCCTAATTTATTTAACAATATCACGCCAGATCATCAGCTGGGGCGCCTGGTTTTGCAGTGACTCAATGCTTTCCGGCTGATCCTTGCCGACCCAAACTCCAGCAGTTAAATCGTCCGCATAGCCGACAAACCAAAGATCTTTAAAATGATTGGTTGTTCCGGTTTTCCCTCCTGCTGCCCGGTTTGGCAGGTACGCTTTTCGTGCGGTCCCGGAGGACAGCGTTTTTTGCAAAAGCTGATCAACCGTTTCAATCGTTTGTTGACTCCAAATCTGTACGGGCTGGTCATTCCAGGCATAAAGGATTTTTCCGTTTCGATCGGTAATCTTTCGAATCGTTCTTGGAGTCCGATAATGGCCGCCATTCGGGAAAACTGTATAAGCGCCCGTTAATTCGAGCGGTGTCATCCCGTACGTGAAACCACCAACAGCTGCAGGCAAGACGTGGTCATCACTAACCACTTGTTTGAAATGAAAATGATCAATATCGGCAAAGCCCTCTTGAATGCCGATTTTATCAAGCAGCCTGACAGCCGGAGTATTATAGGAATGGATAAAAGCCTGCTCGATTGGGACCCGTCCGTAGGTGGCCCCGTCGTAGTTTTCCGGGCAATAATTTTTGTTGCAATATCGGCCTGCATCGACATTTTCCGAAGCAGAAGCCTTTGTTCTTTCAAAGTATGGGGCGTAGACGAGCAGCGGTTTTATGGCTGATCCTGGTTGCCGGTAAGCCTGATAAGCGCGATGAAAATCATATTTTTGATAATTTTTACCACCGGATAAGGCGATAATTTCCATGTCGCGATGGCGGATTACCGCTGCTGCTCCCTGGGCATCGATATTCCCTAAATGATTCTGGACTGCCTGTACCGTTTTTTCCTGGATTCCAGCGTCCAGCGCCGTATGGATGATAATTCCGGAGGACAGCAGATCGTCCACTTTTGCAGCCAGTTCCTCTTCGAGAATTGCCTGTTCTTGTTCAGATGCTTCAGCAAATCGGGCATCGTAGCCGTCCTGCTGGGCGACGAGCCTATGCAGTTCATCTTCTACATAGGCAGTATAGTCCGGAAACTGGTCGACGCGTTTTTTTATATGGAGAACGATCGGCTCCCCTTTTATTTGCTCCGCCTCCGACCCGCCGATAAGGCCGCTGTGTTGAAGCAGGCCAATCAGTCTTTCCTGGCGCAGTTTTGTGTGATCAAAATGTTCAATAGGATCGTAATAGGAGGGGTTGTTCGGGATCGCTGCAAGGAAAGCTAACTCCCCCTTTGTTAGCTGGGCTGTGTTTTTATTAAAATAAAAACCTGCTGCTGCTTCAATTCCGTATGCCCCGTTTTGAAAATAAATGGCATTGATATAAAGCTCCAGTATTTGATCCTTTGAGAAGGTCCGTTCGAGTTGATATGCATATAAAATCTCGCTGAGCTTGCGGTTATAGGTTTTATTATGGCTTAAGTATAAGTTTCGGGCGACCTGCTGGGTGATCGTACTTGCACCCTGTTCGATCCCGTCTTCTTTAATATTGACCGTCAAAGCCCGCCCAATTGCAGTTAAATCAAACCCTGGATGTTCATAAAAATTTTGGTCTTCACTGACAATAAATATGTCTTTTAGAAAGGCCGGGATCTGTTCAAAAGGCAAAAAAACTCTGTTCTCCGGATTGTAAAGCTCGGTTGCGATGCTGCCATTTCCGGCCAGGATCAGGCTTTTTTGCTTTAAATTTGTTTCTTCAACATGTATATCTTCTAAGATCGTATCCAGGCTTTTTGCCTTTTTTGTTTCTTGCGTCGCATAAAAGACTGTACCAATTAATAAAGGGAAAAGAATCGAAATGATGAAGTAGCCGCTTAATGTCCGCAAATTGTTATCCCGTTCCTTCTAAAATATAAGAATATCTATAGCGCAATTAAAATGAGCTTAGCTTTTCTGTAAACTATTAATTCAGGAAGAGGACTGGGCCAGCTCTCCTGATTTTCTAACACTCCACCATAATAAGCCAAAAGCAGCAACGAATAAAGCACTTGTTACAAAAAAGACGGTAGAAATGCCAAATAATCCGGAGAGCAATCCACCCATTGCCGGCCCTATTACGTTCCCCATAAATTGAAACGAAACATTATAACCAAGGATTTCTCCTTGCATTGCAAGTGGTGCCATCTGGCGGATGTAAGCGGTGATGCATGGAATCACCCCACCGATCGCGACGCCAAATAAAAATCTACACAAGATAAGCTGCCATAATGACTCGACAAGCCCCTGAGGTATAAACAGCAGGGCTGAGAGGACGAGCAGGATCATTAAAACCCGGTCATGTCCAGCTGAATCACCAAGCTTTCCCCAGCTTCGTGTAAAAAGCAGGTCTCCAAAGCCGGTTGCCGAGAATGCCAGCCCGGCCAGAAAAGCGATATTGCTAGAATGATTTAATTGATTGACGTAAAGGGCAAGCAACGGTTGGATACTAAAGTTGGCTGTGTTGACAAGCAAAGACAAAATCATAATTGTAAGCAATACCCGGTTATGAAAAATATGGCTTACAACATCCTTCCGTGAAAACGACTTTCCATAATCTGCCGCTTTTTCACGCCGTTTCTCCTTTATACCTACTGCAACTAACACCGTGGCCAGAGCGATTACAAACGAAGTAATCAAAAACGTATATTGAAACCCGAATATATCGGCCATCATTCCACCGATCAGCGGTCCCAACAAGCTTCCGGATACAGTCCCCATTTGTAAGGTTCCCAACGTTTTCCCGGCAACTTCCTTTCTTGTTTGCGATGAAATGAGTGCTAGTGATGTCGGGATAAACCCGGTGACAACCCCCATCGCAAGCCGCAGGATAAATAATCCCTGCACAGAATCAACCAGGCCCATTAAAAAAATGCACGAAGCAATTCCAAAGCCAGTAATGATGAGGATTGGTTTGTACCCGTGCTTGTCTCCAAACCGTCCCCATAATGGAGAAATGAAAAACGCAGCTAAAAATGTAATACCAAAGACGAATCCGGACCAACGCTGTACATAATCATCACTAAATGCTCCCATTGTTTCAATATATAGGGATAAAAAAGGCAAGATCATCGTGGCGCTTGCAGCGACTAAAAAATTCGCAAACCACATAATCATCAGGTTTCTTCGTTGTAACTGAATTATAAACACCTTCTTGTTGGAATTTTTCCACAGTTAATTTCTGGATATCGTTAATAAAATATTTCGTCTATCTAAATATTAATTTTAATAAAAAAATCCTTTAATTGAAAGTCTGCAATAAAAAAATAGGGAAAAATAATGCAGAAAATTTAAAAATTTAAAATTGAACATGATATAATAATTTAAAACAATCGCTGTATCGAACTTTAATTCACGGAATTGGTTGATTCACAAGGGGAAAGCAGGTGAATAAGTGAAGGAGAAGCACCGGTATTTATTTATTGATTTTGAGTTTACAATGCCAGATCGAAAAGGCAAGTTAACAGGGTTTTACCCGGAAATTATTGAAGCGGGTATCGTCATCGTAGAAGAGGAGAATATTTTCGAGAAATTTTCTTCATTTGTTATCCCGTTGCGCTTCCCCAAATTAACAGACCGCTGCAAATCGTTTTTACATATTTCACAGGCACAGGTGAATCAGGGAGTTTCTTTTTATGAACTGATTAAAAAATTGGAGCATTTGGATCGGGGAGCTTCAAGCACGGTTGTCACATGGGGAAATATGGATATGAGGGTACTTCGCCAAAATTGTGCAAAGGCCGGGTTGCCATTTCCTTTTTCCGGGAAGGAAATCGACTTATCGATGGAATACAAACAATTCTTTGGAGACCAAAACCAGACGGGTTTATGGAAGGCAGTCCAGGAGTACGGAAAGGAAGGGACAGGCAAACACCATCGCGCTTTAGATGACGCCATGACCACATACAGCATTTTCCGTTTGGTCGAAAAGGATAAGCAATATTTACAGAAGCCAACTCCCACGACGATCGGTGATCGCGTTGATTTTTCCAAGCTGTTAAATAAGTTCGCCTAAAAAGCCAAATCCCCTGTAATTGGAGATTTGGCTTTTTAGTTAATGAGCATGCATGATGACACAGACGAGAATGTTCATTTAAAATAATCTTTTTCTAATGATTCAAGATTTCTTAAGCTCAGTTCGGTCCATTTGGAACTGTCATTGGCTAGTTCTTCCTTCATTTTCGCGATTGCCGCCCGCAACGATTCATCATAGTCGGGCATGTCATCGGCAAAAGGCTTGACCATTTGCTTCGTAATGTTTGCTTGTTCCCGGTGGGCAAGCGCACGTCTTTCGTGGAAGAAAACTCCTTCAGCTTCATTCGGGTTATGTAAATCACCCTGCTTCGGATGCTTTAAAACAGCAAGGACTCTCACTAAGTAATGCGCGGGCCGAACATCAGTAATCTCCCCTGCATATTTTCCCGTCTTATAATGGGCTGTTACCTTATCGCCAATTTGTAATTCCACGACTGCTCTCCTCCTTGGATTAAATCTCTGAAAGTGTAAATAGCTTATTCATATGGTATCATAATAACCTGAATCCGCAGTTGTTCAAATTCTCGGAACGGGATTGAATGTAAAATTGGGGTCTCCCGCTGGTTTTTGTAAAAAAGACCGGAGCCCGGCCGTTCGCGTTATAATAGATGAATGGAACCCTGCCCCGGCAGAAAGGAAGAAACAGACGATGCAATGGTATGTGCTTTCCCTCTTTTTATATTTTCCCGAAGATAAATCTGAATATATCCCCTCGGCTATTACGCTTGTCGTCTTCTTGATTGCGGCCATTTTAACGATGAGATTCATAATAAATGTCTCCAAACGGGAAGCCCGCAAAACGGAGGAGCTTGAAAAAAGAATAAACGAACAAAACCAACGAAACAAAGACCGTTAACATGGCTCTGCGTCTTTTTTCAGATGTTCCTGATCAATTAACTGCAACACCAAAATAATTTAGCTGTATAAGATGATAGATGGGTCGGTGCTCATAGAGCTAATTTTCTAAAAATCAACCAGATTATCGGAATTGACTTGACTTTTCAGAACAGTTTCCTTTATATTTATATTAATTCAATAATCCTTTTTAAAGGGGAGTAGCTGGACAATAAAGTCGTCATTTCGGGATACATATCTCCGGCTTTATTGGCAACCTTACCGTTGTTAGCAAGACCTTTACAGACATGTGTAAAGGTCTTTTTGTATGTTTCGGGCCTTTACATGAGTAAAGGCCTTTTTTCATTGCCCGGGACTACAACTATGCTTTGTTTTCTTGGTATGGGGTAATTCATTATTATGTTCACCTGTTGTTAACCCGACATATGAGATTGCCTTTTTGTATCTGCAAGGCCGGTGGGAAAAATCTATTTGACTGCCAGCAAATAATAAAATTCAAGGAGGAATTTTTTCATGGATGTATCAATTTTACTGGAATACGGCTGGGTATTACTTGTCCTAATTGCACTTGAAGGACTTCTGGCTGCTGACAATGCATTGGTTTTGGCTATTATGGTGAAACACCTTCCTGAGGAGGAGAGGAAAAAAGCGCTCTTCTATGGTCTTTTCGGAGCTTTTATTTTCCGCTTCGGGTCACTGTTTATCATTTCCTTCCTTGTCGACGTATGGCAAGTACAGGCAATCGGAGCTCTTTACCTTCTCTTTATTGCCATTAACCATATTGTCCGTAAGTTCGTCATAAATAAGGACAGAACTGAAGTGAAAAAAGAGGAAAAGAAGGGATCAAGCTTCTGGGCGACCGTTTTTAAAGTTGAATTGGCGGATATTGCATTTGCGGTCGATTCGATTTTAGCCGCTGTTGCGCTGGCTGTGACGCTTCCGAACACGCCACTCCCACAGATTGGAGGACTTGACGGCGGGAAATTCCTCGTCATTTTCGCTGGAGGTTTAATAGGTCTAATCATCATGCGCTTCGCAGCCAATTATTTTGTAACACTGTTGCAGCGCAGGCCGGGGCTGGAAATCGCTGCATTTATGATCGTCGGCTGGGTCGGGGTCAAGCTTGCCGTTTATACTCTGTCCCATCCGGCACTGAGTGTCCTGCCCGAAGCATTTGCGAAATCTTCCGAATGGAAAATCAGCTTTTACGTTGTCTTAATTTTAATTGCGGTTGGCGGTTGGTTTTTATCAAAAGATAAGCAAGTCCAAGCTGGTGAAAAAGCTTCATAATACAATTAAAACACCCAAAGCCGCTAATAGCTTTGGGTGTTTTAAATTATGCAAATGCTTTCGTAAACCGCTCCAATCCTTCGATCAGAACTTCGCGCTGGCAGCCGATGTTCATCCGGACAAACCCTTCCCCGCCCTGGCGAAACTTGCTGCCTGGTTCAAGGGCAAGTTTGCCCTTTTCCAAAAGCCGATCTTGTAATTGTTCATCTGTTAGCCCAAGCGGACGGCAATCAATCCATAATAGGTATGTTGATTCAGGCTCAATTAATCGGAACCGGGGCAGGTGTTCCTGAAAATACTTTTTGGCGATTCCAACATTTCCCTGCAAATAGTCAAGCAAACTATCAAGCCATGGTTCACCGTAGCGGAAAGCGGCTTCCATAGCTAGTGTTCCAAATGTGTTTAAACTGAAAAATCCTTGGCGCTGCTGGGCTTCCCGAAATTGCTCTCTCAGTTTCTCATTTTTAATGATCAGGGCCGCTGCTTGCAATCCTGCTAAGTTAAACGTTTTTGAAGGGGCGATACAAGTGATGACATGGCTGCTGAACGGTTCAAAGGATGCAATCGGAATATGGCGATAGGGTGAGAAAACCAAATCGGAATGAATTTCATCAGAAAGAATGAGGCAGTCGTATTTGACACATAGTCTGCCGATCTCTGTCAGTTCTTCTTCATTCCAAACTCGCCCACCCGGGTTGTGCGGGCTGCATAACAGGAATAGCTTTACGCCCTGTTTTAGGCATTCTTCAAAATCAGTAAAATTGATCTCGTATTGCGAGCCTGTGAGTTGAAGAGGAGAGTTGACAACAATGCGGTCATTTTTTTCGACCATTTCAAAAAACGGATAGTATACTGGTGATTGAAGCATCACTTTATCACCGGGAACCGTAAATGCTTGAATGGCTGTGCTGATTGCCGGAACAACTCCGGAAGCATATAAAAGCCATGATCGGTTTATTTGCCAATCGTGCCGTTTGTAGAGCCAGCTTTGGATCGCTTTGGAAACAGAAGGCGGCACATATGTGTAGCCGTAGATGCCATGTTCAATTCGTTTCGCCAGCGCTTTCTGGACCTCTTCGGGCGGGCGGAAGTCCATATCGGCGACCCACATCGGCAAAAGATCATCCGAACCAAAAACTTCCTTTGTCATTCCCCATTTTACAGACGCAGTGTTAACGCGATCGATTTTTTCATGAAAATCATAGCCTGCCATCTTTTCACCCTCTATCATGTTTTTATCTACTGATACTAATATGATAAGATATGAACGTCAAAAGTTAAAATAATAGGTGATTATATGCAAACCCAACAAATAAATTTACGTCTTGTCGATGTTTTAAACAGCTGGGATCCTTTTCATTGCGGTGAGGGCGGATATGACACGGAGATTGCCGATGTAGTCCAGGCCGTGCATGACGAAGATGATGCCAACAAGCTTGCCAGAAAAATTCAGAGCATATACGAATTTTCATTCGAACAGATCATTCAACTGGACGACTGCAGAAAAATTGCCGTCGCTTTGCTGGAAATTAAGGGTCAGGGATCTTGCTCAGTATAGCGGCGAAAGGGCTGACCGGATACAACACCGGCCGGCCCTTTTGCATGTGAAACGAGCCTTTTTCACCCGGTAAGAAACTTCTTAATATAGTGGTAAACCTCAGCGGGTCTTTCTTCAGGAACAAGATGTCCGGTATCTTTCAAGACGACGAGCTTGGAATGCTGTAAATCTTTATGCAATTTCCTGCCGACGCGGAGCGGAACAACCTTGTCATGCTCACCCCAGATCAAAAGGCACGGAGTTTCAATTTCCCTAAGCACATTGGATGGTAAATCGCCTTCGCGGTCACGGATCATTCTTGTTAATGCTTTGAAAATATTTTCGTCCAGGAAAGGCTGAAGATAGCCGTTCTCCATCTCCTCATCAATCAGCGATCGGTTGTGGACGACATTCTCCAAGTTGGTCCTCAGCCCCGATTTTTCAAGGCGCCGCTTCACAAATACATGGAAAAACGGAAGATAGCTGGAAAAGACGAGCGGTATTTTTGAAGGGCTGAGATAACCGGAACTGCATAGCAAAACCGCTTTGTCCGCAAGATCTGGACGGTAGTGAAGCATATTTAACGTGATTTGTCCGCCCATTGAGTGGCCAATAATGTTGAAGTTATTGATGTTAAGCGACTCCAGCAGGCCGATGATCGTGCGGGCGATATTTTGATACGAGTAATGAAAGTTACGCGACTTACCGCTTTTTCCAAACGGGGGGAAATCTATCGAGATTACGCTGTAATCATTCTTCAGCAGCGGAACTAATCTGCGGAAGCTGAAACTCGAAGAAAGAAACCCATGCAGCAGCACAATGGTTTCACAAGACTGTGTATTTAGGTAATACTCATAATAAACGTCATTCCCGTTGATTCTTTTTGTTTCGGCTGCAGCAGTTGGGACCATTTTAATCTTCTCCTTGAAAATCTTTTTACCGTTAATTTCCCTTAGCTTTTCCACTATACACATAAAAGATTATCATTTTCTAAAATAATGACAGTATTATTTTTTAAAAGGCACATAAAAAAAATAAATAAAAGGAATCTATTTTGATCGAAAATTTTGCTATAATGAACATATTTTATAAAGCAGAATTGAGGGATGGATTCGATGCATTTAACCGATAAGGAATTAGAGATTGTTGAAATATTGGAAAAGGATGCGAGAATACCGATTGCTGACCTTGAAAAAATGGTTGGTTTAAAAGCAGGCGAAGCAGAAGACATTCTTGCTAAATTAGAAGAAGCAAAGATCATTGTCCGCTATGCGTCTATGATCGACTGGTCGAAGGTTGAGGGACATGAAGGTGTAACAGCGATGATTGATGTAAAGGTAACACCGAAGCGGGGAGTGGGATTTGACGGCGTAGCCGAGAGGATTTATCGCTTTAAAGAGGTGAAATCTGTTTATTTGATGTCGGGTGCATATGATCTGTCTGTGATTGTCGAAGGCAGGTCGATGAATGAAGTGGCCAGATTTGTTTCGGAAAAACTATCAACTTTGGAATCCGTGATTTCGACGACGACGCACTTTATATTGAAGAAATATAAGCATGACGGCACGGTATTTGAACAACAAGATGAAGATAAGCGCATCGTGGTGTCCCCTTGATGAAGCAAAAGACTGCATATGTATCAAAAACCGTTGGCCAGTTAAAGCCTTCCGGAATCCGCCGTTTTTTTGATCTTGCTGCCGGCATGGAAGGAGTCATTTCTCTTGGGGTTGGCGAGCCGGATTTTGTAACTTCATGGTCTGTAAGAGAAGCAGCGATTCTTTCGCTTGAACAAGGATATACCTCCTATACGGCCAATGCCGGGTTATTGGAGCTTCGCGAAGAGATTAGTTATTATATGGAAAAACAATTTGAAGTTCGCTATGCTCCCGATTCAGAAATTATTGTGACAGTCGGTGCAAGTCAGGCGCTTGATATTGCGCTGCGGGCGGTGCTCGATCCCGGTGATGAAGCGATCGTGATTGAACCGTGTTTTGTTTCCTATGCGCCTCTGGTGACAATGGCTGGAGGAGTTCCTGTCCATGTCCAGTCATTAAAGGAAAATGATTTCAAAATCCAGCCTTCCCAGTTGGAAGAGGCTGTCACTGAAAGAACGAAAATCATCATGCTCTGCTCCCCAAATAACCCGACGGGAACCCTGTTAAGCAAAAGTGAGCTTGAAGGAATTGCCGCTATTGCGGAGAAGTATGATTTGCTCGTTTTGTCCGATGAAATTTATGCTGAGCTTGTTTATGATGAAAAATATGCCTCGATGGCTGCGATCAGTCACATGCAGGAGCGTACAATCGTTGTGTCCGGTTTTTCGAAGGGGTTTGCGATGACCGGTTGGCGGCTCGGATTTGTTTGTGCGCCGGAAGAAATATGTGCAGCGATGCTGAAAATCCATCAATATGCAATGATGTGTGCGCCAACGATGGCGCAGCATGCGGCGATCGAAGCATTAAAAAACGGCAGCGGAGATGTTGAGGAAATGCGCAAAAGCTACAGGCGCAGGCGAAACTACTTTGTCCACTCCCTAACGGAAATCGGCCTTGAATGCCATGTTCCAGGCGGAGCATTTTATGCTTTTCCATCAATAGAAAAAACGGGACTTTCTTCAGAGCAATTTGCAGAACAGCTGCTGATAATGGAAAAGGTCGCTGTCGTTCCGGGCAATGTATTTGGGGATAGTGGAGAAGGACATGTACGCTGCTCTTATGCTTCTTCAATGGAGCAGCTCCAGGAAGCGCTGAAACGCATCAATCGCTTTGTTGACTCGATTTGTTAGTTCAAGCAATAAAAAAAAGAGGCTTAACCATTCAGGTTAACCTCAACAAAAAAAGGGGGGAATACTAGAAAGCCTTACGATATCAGGCTTTCCAGTCCCCCTTTTTTTTATACGTCGTTGTTTACTTTTTTGTGTTTAATCTCATAGAGCATTTGCATAGCACGCAGAAAATCATCCTCAGAGAATTCCTTTGCTTTCCTCAGAATCAGCTTTGCTTTTTTCGTGCCAATTTCTTTTACTAACTGTTCTATTTCATGATCGATGCCGGAAGGATTTGTTTGATAGGCTTTTTCAAGAAGTTCCGATGCAGGTGTATCAAGGGCTGTAGAGATTTTTAAAATAGTTTGTATGTCCGGAAGCTTTTCCCCTGATTCATATTTTTCAATTGTTCCCGTTCCCACCCTGACTTTCATCGCAAGCTCCTGCTGGCTTAAATTTCGCCTTTCCCGGCTCATTTTGATGTTTTCACCAATTGCGGACATACCTCTCTCTCCTTTCAAGGACCTGTTTTAAGTTTATTTTATCATGAAGGCAGGCAAAATTCGGGTGTTCGAGGTGAACATTCAGTTACATAATCCTGCTCAATTTTAAATAAAATGCATGTTAAGCGGTGCTTTTTTTGGAAAGCCCAGTATTTACTACTCATAATCGATAAAGAGTAGTGGTGCGGTTTTTGAATGAAATCCGCGTTTAATCCTGCCGGAAATGTGGAAAAAACCTAATATCCCTTTGATAACAGGGTCCTTCTGTGATATAATTTTTAATTGCGTATAAAAAAGAGTAAATAAATTTATATTTAGGAGTGTTTCTATGTCAGAAAAAATCGAAACAGGAAGTGTCATAACAGGAAAGGTAACTGGTATACAGCCATACGGCGTGTTTGTGGCGCTTGACGAAAATACCCAGGGACTTGTTCATATTTCAGAAATTACCCACGGGTATGTAAAGGATATTAACGAACATTTAAAGGTCGGAGATGAAGTTAAGGTTAAAGTGTTGTCGGTCGACGAAGCTGCAGGCAAAATCGGTCTTTCAATCCGTGCAACAGAAGAAGCCCCTGTCCAACAGGAGGCCAAACCGAAAAAAGCCGCTCGTAAGCGCCAGCCTACTCTGCAACAGCAAACAGAAGAATCACCGCAAGGATTCAATACGTTAAAAGACAAGCTGGAAGAGTGGATTGAGCAGTCACAGCGTGAAGATTTAATTAAAAAGTAAGTTGGAAAAACCGGGGATATCTCGGTTTTTTTTATACTTTTTTTCAGACGGCCAAAGTGTGCAAGAATTGATATATCCACGAAAATAATGCCTCGCCAGCGAGCAATATAGTGCATAAAGAAGTGGACGTTTCGTTATGCAGGAAAAGGTGCTCCCGACCGAGAATAGGGTAAAATAAGCGAAGCATCTACAAACAACAGACGGTCTGCGTTACAATGAACTGAGTGGGATATGTCGCAGGATCGACAAGGTCACTGGACTGACCAGTTATTTTGCGGGGCTAAGTGAACAGGGAAATGGAGGAATTAATATGACAGAAACGAAAACGCGGGAGTTAATCGAACAAACTGAAAAATATGGGGCTAACAATTATCATCCACTGTCAATTATCATTTCAAAAGCCGAGGGTGTCTGGGTAGAAGATCCGGAAGGGAAAAAGTATATGGACATGTTAAGCGCTTACTCGGCGCTCAACCAGGGACATCGCCATCCGCGTATTATCGAAGCCTTAAAAGACCAGGCTGATAAGGTAACCTTGACTTCACGCGCATTCCATAATGATCAGCTTGGCCCATGGTATGAAAAGATTTGTACACTAACAAATAAAGAAATGGCACTGCCGATGAATACCGGGGCAGAAGCGGTTGAAACCGCCATCAAAGCGGCCCGCCGCTGGTCATATGATGTGAAAGGCATTGCCGAAGACAAAGCAGAAATTATTGCCTGCACCGGAAATTTTCATGGCCGGACAATGACGGCTGTTTCACTTTCATCAGAAGACGAATATAAACGCGGGTTCGGTCCGCTGCTCCCGGGTATAAAATTAATTCCTTACGGTGATTTGGACGCGCTCAAACAGGCGATTACTCCAAACACAGCGGCTTTTTTAATTGAGCCGATACAGGGCGAAGCAGGAATTATTATTCCGCCGGAGGGCTTTATGAAGCAGGCATATGAGCTTTGTAAACAAAATAATGTCTTATTGATTGCAGACGAAATTCAATCAGGCTTAGCCCGCTCCGGAAAGATGTTTGCGTGCGAATGGGAAGACGTCGTCCCTGACATGTATATTCTCGGAAAAGCACTCGGCGGCGGAGTTTTTCCTATTTCATGCGTAGTGGCAAACAAAGATGTGCTTGGTGTATTTAATCCAGGCTCACATGGTTCAACTTTTGGCGGAAACCCGATTGCTTGTGCGGTTTCAGTAGCTTCACTCGATGTCCTGATTGATGAGAATTTGGCCGAACGCTCGAAAAAGCTTGGCGATTATTTCATCTCAAAGCTAAAAGAGATTGATAACCCAATCATCAGGGACGTTCGCGGCCGGGGCTTATTTATCGGAGTCGAACTAAATGAACCAGCAAGAAAATACTGTGAGCAGTTGAAAGAAGAGGGGTTGCTCTGCAAGGAAACGCATGATACAGTGATTCGCTTTGCTCCTCCTCTTGTCATCAGCCAAGAAGATCTTGACTGGGCGATTGAGCGAATTAAAAAAGTTTTAATGTGATCCATAACACAAAGAAAACGCCTTGCCAACTCTGGCAAAGCGTTTTCTCTATGTTTTTAAAGGTTAACGGCTGGGATTTGTTCCCGCTTGACGCTCAGCTTGTTCACTTGGTGCGAACAGAAGACCTAGATTGATAAGACCAGCAATCCCTACTAAACCGTAAATAATTCGTGACAAGGCGGAATCCTGACCGCCAAAAATAGCTGCAACTAAATCAAATTGGAAAAAACCGACTAAACCCCAGTTAATCGCACCAATGATAGTAAGTACTAGAGCAATACGTTGAATTGTACTCATGAAGTTTCCTCCTTTTAATGGATTCTTTTATAGAGTGATACAGCCTTACTTAATTTATTCATACAAGGCTATGTTTTTTGTTTATCCAAATGTGCTTTGTGAAAAACGTCTTTTTTGCATTGTTGGCACATAGGGGGGATAATAAAGTAAAAAGGAGGCTGAATCATTTTGCAAAATTTTACATATTGGAACCCTACAAAATTAATTTTTGGCAGAAACCAACTGGAACAGTTAAAAAATGAGATTCCCCAATACGGAAACAAAGTTCTGCTTGTATATGGCGGCGGAAGTATTAAGCGAAGCGGATTATATGACAGAGTGGTCAAGTATTTGCAAGAAATCGGTGCAGATATTCACGAATTGTCTGGTGTGGAGCCAAATCCACGCCTGTCCACTGTTCATAAAGGAGTAGAGATTTGCAAAAAGGAAAAAATTGATTTCATATTGGCTGTTGGCGGCGGCAGTGTCATTGATTGTACGAAAGCTATTGCAGCAGGTGCAAAATATGATGGAGATGCATGGGATCTTGTTACAAAAAAGGCAGCTGCAGAAGACGCGCTTCCGTTTGGAACTGTATTAACATTGGCCGCGACGGGATCTGAAATGAACGCCGGCTCGGTGATTACGAACTGGGAAACGAATGAAAAATATGGCTGGGGCAGCCCGGCTGTCTTCCCGAGATTTTCAATTCTTGAACCGGAAAATACTTTTACAGTTCCGAGAGATCAAACGATTTACGGGATTGTTGATATGATGTCACATGTGTTCGAACATTATTTTCATCCCGAGGAAAATACGCTTCTCCAGGATCGCATGTGTGAATCTTTGTTGATTACTGTTATGGAAACAGCTCCAAAGCTTTTAGAAGATCTGGAAAACTATGAGCACAGGGCGACGATTCTATACTGTGGAACGATGGCACTGAACGGAATGCTATCAATGGGTTATCGCGGTGACTGGGCAACCCACAATATTGAACATGCTGTATCAGCTGTTTATGATATCCCTCATGGCGGCGGACTGGCTATTTTGTTCCCCAACTGGATGAAGCACAATCTGAAGGTCAAGCCGGAACGCTTTGCACAGCTCGCTGTTCGGGTATTTGGTGTCAATCCAGAAGGGAAAACAGTTGAAGAAACAGCACTCGAAGGCATTGAAAAGCTTCGTGAATTCTGGAACAGCATTGGCGCTCCTGCCCATTTAGCCGATTATGATATTGATGACAGCCAGTTGGATGTTATGGCAGACAAAGCAATGGTCAATGGAGAGTTCGGCAACTTTAAAAAGTTGAACCGCGAGGATGTACTCGCAATATATAGAGCTTCTTTATAAAGAAATGCATGGAAGGATTCAGCATTGTTGCTGGGTCCTTTTTTAAGAGTAAAAAATATGTCATAATTGGACGCGCTTACATTATCGGCTGTTTCTTGATATTCCGAACAGCATTCGTTAAAGTGGTAAATGAATAAATACGAGGAGGATCAGATATGACACACGTTCGTTTTGATTACTCGAAAGCATTAAGTTTCTTTGGCGAACATGAACTTACATACTTAAGAGATCAGGTAAAAGTTGCCCATCATTCCCTTCATGAGCAAACGGGAGCGGGCAGCGACTTTTTGGGCTGGATTGACCTGCCTGTTGATTATGATAAAGAAGAATTTTCACGCATTCAAAAAGCGGCACAAAAAATTAAAGCGGATTCCGACGTATTGCTTGTGATTGGTATCGGCGGTTCTTACCTGGGAGCCCGGGCTGCAATCGAAATGCTGCAGCACAGCTTTTATAATGCCCTTCCAAAAGAAAAAAGAAGCACGCCGCAAATTTTGTTTGTCGGCAACAACATCAGTTCAACATACATGAACGATGTCATCGATCTGCTCGATGGCAAAGACTTTTCTATTAACGTTATTTCAAAATCGGGTACGACCACAGAACCGGCGATTGCCTTCCGGATTTTCCGCAAGCTTTTAGAAGAAAAGTATGGAGCCGCGGCAGCCCGCAAACGCATTTATGCGACAACAGACAAAGAAAGAGGTGCGTTAAAAACTCTGGCATCTGAAGAAGGCTACGAATCCTTCGTTATTCCTGATGACGTCGGCGGCCGATACTCAGTACTGACCGCTGTAGGTTTGCTTCCGATTGCAGCAAGCGGGGCAGACATTGAAGCAATGATGCAGGGTGCTGCCAAGGCGCGCGAGGATTTCAGCCATTCCGAGCTTGAAGAAAACGCTGCTTACCAATACGCAGCTGTGCGCAACATCCTTTATAACAAAGGAAAAACGATTGAAATGTTGGTCAACTATGAACCGGGGCTCCAATATTTCGCAGAATGGTGGAAGCAGCTGTTTGGCGAAAGTGAAGGGAAAGACCAAAAAGGAATTTTCCCTTCATCAGCCAACTTCTCTACCGACCTTCATTCGCTGGGGCAATATGTACAGGAAGGGCGCCGAGACCTGTTTGAAACGATCATTAAGGTTGAGACACCGCGCCATGAACTTACGATCGAAGCGGCCGACAGCGACTTGGACGGCTTGAATTATCTTGCCGGTAAAAGTGTTGATTTCGTCAACAACAAGGCGTTTGAAGGGACGATGCTTGCCCATACAGATGGAGGCGTTCCAAATTTAATTGTATCCATTCCGAAGCAGGATGAATTCACTTTTGGCTATCTTGCCTATTTCTTTGAAAAGGCCTGTGCAATGAGCGGCTATTTATTGGGGGTAAATCCATTTGACCAACCAGGAGTTGAAGCTTACAAAGTGAATATGTTTGCGCTTCTTGGCAAGCCAGGTTTTGAAGAGAAGAAAGCGGAGCTTGAAAAACGCTTAAAATAACGTTTCACTGCAAAAAACACGAAGCTAGAAAAGATTATGAAATCCACCGGATTGGAGAACCTAAGGGGAAAACTCCGAGAGGGTGGATTTTTCATGATAGAAATACCGTCCAAAGCCGAGGGAATGCATTTTGATTTATTTAAGCTTGAAAGGCTGCTAAAGCCGCTCGGCTATACGATTGGCAGTGGCTGGGACTATGACCATGGCTCGTTTGATTATAAAATTGATGATGACGGCTATCAGTTTTTACGCGTGCCATTCCGGGCTATTGATGGCCAGCTTGATTCAAATGGCTGCACCGTGGCAATTGGAAGGCCGTTCCTTCTTTCACATAAATACCAGCAGGGTATTGATGACCATGCCGTCACGGGCAATATGACAGCAGCTTTCAACCAGTTTTCCGAACCTGTCGATAAAGACGCAAATTTTCCCGAAAAGTATGTTGATATCGGAAAATCACTCGTGAATGAGTTGGAATCAACCTTGTTTGCAGATTAGGAATTGATGTGGTTAACTGACAATCTCAAGCAGCTGATCGTTACGTTCAATCGTAAACGGATGGGGAGGGTTAATATATGTTTCTTTGCCTCTTTTTACCCCCACGATTAATATTCCGTTAGCGAGCATTTCTGCCGCAGCATCCATAAATGTTTTGCCGATCAATTGGTCCGTTACTCCGCTGAAGGTAAGTCTGCTTCCTTCAAGCTGGCTAAGCAACTCGAGGATCGAGCCCATTTTTTCCTGGGAGGTGAGGCCGTGGATCATCACAAAGCTGGTCAGGCTATTTGTCCGGATTATTTCATCGGCTCCGGCGCGTTTTGCATTGGCAACTTGCTCCGACGTTAAAATCTCGACAATGCAAGTCAGCTCGGGACGAATCCCTTTTATCGAGAGCAGAGTTAAAATTGAATTCATATCTGCCTGAAGCTCATCTTTATTTTGATCAGCTGTAATTAACACCTTTCCAGCGCCATTTATATTGGCTTTATGCAGTATTTCATCTTGGTTGGCCCTCCCCTTTAAAAAATGAAGTTGCCGCATTGATAAAGGCTTTTTTTGCAATGTCTCATCAATTAAAATGATTTGCATATGTTTGTCAGTGTTTAAAATACTTTGAATGATTTCCTTTGACCGTTCATTCCACCCAATTATGATAATATGTCCCATGCCCCGATATACGGCCTTTCCATCGATATATTCATTATGCTTTTTCACGGTTGTCGCTGTAATCGTTACAAAATAGGACGATAACAAACCTGCACCGACGAGAATAAGCAGGACGCCGACGATTCTTCCCCAAAAACTTTCAGGTGCGTAATCACCATAGCCCACAGTCGAAGCGGTGATAATTGCCCACCAAATTCCATCAAAAATAGACGGGAAATTTTGCGGCTCGATCAAATGAATAATCGCGCCAAAAGTAACGATCACAAGCAGGGCGATCATCAAAATCCGGATAAGGAGCGGCAGACGTAAAAAATTCGAATAAAGATGCTGCTGCAAGCACTCTCACCTCAAAAGAATAGTATGAACACATTATTGACGAAAAGCTTCAATAAGATAATTGTATCTAATTTATAATTTGAATGTAATAAGCTAAACGGAAAAAAGAATGGAGTTGTCTACATTTTAAATATCTGTTTGTTTTCAATTAATTTACCTTGTGAAATTCATTCACCTAAGATTCATTTGCTAGAGCATTGCTATTATTCTTCATTATATTGCTGGTAAATTGGACAATATATGGTTGAAGTGGAGGCCTTCAGCACATACCGGAGGTTTTTCCTTTTTCTTTTCACTGCAGAGGTGGAAAAGATAGCAAAGAACCTGTTATTCTTATAATTGAATGACCTTACATATATTGATTATTCCGAGGAGGAACTGAAATGGTGCGATTTGGCGTTGTTGGGACAAACTGGATTACAGAAGAATTTATCAAAGCGGCAAGCGAAGTAGAGGATTTTGTGTTAACTGCGGTGTATTCGCGGACAGAGGAAAAGGCAAAGGAATTCGCAAGGAAATTTGGCGTTGTCCATACTTTCACTGATTTAGAAAGCATGGCGGACAGCGGGGAGATTGACGCGGTTTATATTGCAAGTCCCAACTCGCTCCATGGAAAACAGGCGATCATCTTCATGAATCATGGCAAGCACGTTTTATGTGAAAAGCCGATCGCTTCAAATAGTAAGGAAATAGCAGAAATGATGACGGCCGCAAAGAAAAACGGGGTGCTGCTGATGGAAGCCTTAAAATCAACATTGCTCCCGAATTTTAAAGCTGTACAAGAAAACCTCACCAAAATTGGAACAGCGCGAAGGTATTTCGCGAGTTATTGTCAATACTCATCCCGTTATGATGCCTACAAATCCGGGAACATTTTAAACGCCTTTAAACCGGAGTTTTCGAACGGGGCGATCATGGATATTGGCATTTATTGCGTTTATCCGCTTGTTGTTTTGTTTGGCAAACCGGATGAAGTGAAGGCAACCGGACTGCTGCTTGAATCCGGAGTCGACGGTGAGGGCAGCTTGGTGCTCAAATATAAAGACATGGATGCAGTGATCATGTATTCAAAAATAACGAATTCTGCTCTTCCCGCCGAAATCCAGGGTGAAAATGGCAATATTGTGATTGATAAGATCAATATTCCCGAAAAAGCAGAAATCCACTATCGGGATGGTTCTGTTGAAAATATTACGCGGAATCAGGATCGAAATTCAATGTATTATGAGGCGAAGGAATTTATTGACTTAATTCAAAGCGGACAGACAGAATCTCAAACAAATTCCCTGGCAAACTCTGCGGCAGTTATCGAAATCCTCGATGAGGTCCGACGCCAGGTCGGGGTTGTTTTTCCCGCTGATAAATAAGCTGGCCGGAAAAGTAATAAGGCGGTCCCTTTTAGGGGCGCCTTATTACAAACATTTCAACAATGCTCGGCGATTGATTAACAACTTTTTAAATCGTAGTGCTTTTTAAAGAAATGGGGAATTACATATGGATGTCCGTCAGACAAGGATGGGGGTTTTCCGCAGGTTCGTCCTGAATAATAGATTCGTGCTTTTCTTGTTGATTCTGTTGTTAATTGGGTTGAATATTCTCGTCTATATGAAAGTATCATTTATTTTCACGCCGATTGTGGTGTTATTAAAGACGGTCTTGCTGCCCATTATTATGACTGCTGTTGTCTATTATTTATTGAATCCAATTGTAGATTTCCTGGAGAAATTTAAGATAAAAAGGGTTTATTCCATTCTCATGCTATTTCTTATCATCATTGGGGTGCTGACGATTTTAATTGTATCGGTAATCCCGTTCCTGCGCGACCAGGTGTTGAGCCTCATTTATAGCTTCCCGCAATATGCCAGGGATGTTGAATCGATGACAAAACAAATACTTGGCAGCGAATTTGTTAATCAGGCGCAAAGGACATTAAATATAAATGTAGCTGATTTATCCAATAATCTTTCCCGCCAGGCAACGACACTAATTGAAAATACGTGGACAGGGATCGGGAGCTTTGTCGGAGCAGTTAAGGATTTTATTTTAGCGGTCATTACCCTGCCATTCATTTTGTTTTACTTATTGAAGGACGGAGATAAGCTGCCAAAATATATCCGCAGCTTGCTGCCTGTGTCGCTGCGCAAACAGACCGCAACGGTGATGCAGGAAATGAATAATCAAATCAGTTCCTATATCAGGGGGCAGATCATCGTCAGCTTCTGCATTGGGATTCTGCTGTTTATCGGGTTCTTAACGATTGGGCTCGATTATGCATCCTTATTAGCCCTTATTGCTGCTTTTACAAGCATTGTCCCGTATCTGGGGCCGGCGATCGCGATTACGCCTGCTTTGATTATTGCGATTGTCACATCCCCGTTTATGCTTCTTAAGCTAATCATTGTCTGGACGATTGTACAATTAATAGAAGGAAAGTTTATCTCACCGCAAATTATGGGCAGGAATCTTCATATCCACCCGATTACGATCATTTTTGTGATCTTAACGGCTGGTAACTTGTTCGGCGTCGTCGGAATCCTGCTGGCAGTACCGGGCTATGCGATTTTAAAGGTCATCATCACCCATCTGTTCGAGTGGTTTAAACACCGCAGCAACCTTTACGAAAACAGCGTGGATGAACGCCGGGGGATTTCATTCGAAGAGTGAAAAAATACTGTTTTTGCCTTTATCGGGATGATAAAGGCAATTTTTAATTTAACACACATCTTGAATTCTTCTTCATTTTTTCTAACTCTCTTCAAAGATTGTTAATAATTTCGTCATAAATTATGGATATGATAAAAACAAATCATAACAATGTTTGTGTTAGAAGATAGAGGAGGAAATGAGCATGACAGACTTTAATGAAATAAATTCACACGAAAATGATAGTAGCAAGGAGAAAAAAATATCTGGCAAGTCAAAAATAAAAAATGTATTTTCGTTGTTATCAGCAGGAGTGGCAGGCTCAATGCTGACCTTAACATTGGCCGCCAATACGGATCTGCTTCAGACCCTCGATTTAGCTGAAGATCGCCAAGCAGCGGCGAACAATGAAAAAACTGAAACAGAACAAGGTGCAAGCAATATTGTCCCTGCTTCTGCACAAAATTCATCAACTTCGATCGCCGATATTGTCGAAACTTCTTCGAAGGCGATCGTTGGAATCGTAAATCTGCAGGGGCAACAGGGTTATTTTGAAAATAACCGTGAAAATGCCCAACGTGGTTCAGGCTCTGGCGTTATTTTTAAAAAAGATAAAGACAGTGCTTATATCGTCACAAATAACCATGTGATTGAAGCGGCGGAAGAAATTGAGATATCTCTATATAATGGAGAAAAGACAACGGCGGAATTAATCGGGGCAGATGCCTTGACTGACCTGGCCGTCTTGAAAATGGATGCCAAGTATGCCGATTCCGTGATTAAATTCGGTGATTCATCAACATTAAGACCAGGGGATCAAGTACTGGCGATAGGAAATCCGCTTGGTCTTGATTTATCCCGGACAGTGACCCAGGGAATTGTCAGTGCGGTTGATCGAAGTATTTCCGTCCCTACTTCAGCAGGTGAATGGGATTTAAATGTAATCCAGACAGATGCTGCGATCAACCCCGGAAATAGTGGGGGAGCGCTAATCAATACACAGGGTGAAGTGATCGGGATAAATAGCCTGAAAATCTCTCAAAATGGTATAGAAGGACTGGGCTTTGCGATTCCGAGTAACGACCTTCTGCCGATTGTCGAAGAAATAATCGAAAACGGCAAGGTGGAACGGCCATATCTTGGAGTCGGATTAGCAAATTTAGAAGAAATTCCGAGGAGTTATTTGAAAAATGTTCCAGATAGCGTAACTAAGGGTGCGATCGTCGCCAATATTGATCCAGACTCTGCAGCAGCTGAAGCCGGCTTGCAGGTAGAGGACGTCATAGTTGCGATCAACGATACAGAAGTTACAAATTCGAAAGATTTAAGAAAATACTTATATACAAATCTTAAGGTCGGCGACAAAATCGAGTTAAAGGTTTATCAAGAAGGAAGCTTAAAAACCATTCCAATAACGTTAACGAGCAACAACTAGTAAAGTAACAGGAAGCGAAGGTCCGCTTCCTGTTTATTATCATTTTTACGGGTTTGTTCACATGCCCATCAAGCTAAGATAAATCATTACCAGTAAAATGAAAGGCTATTCTTTCTGTAATATGATGGAAGGGATGGTGTTTTTTATGTGTGGCGAGGTCTCAAATGAACTTACTCTGTTTTCTCAGGAATTACAACGCATATACTCCCACAGCTGATCACAGTATTAAATGCGTTTAAAATAACAAAGGTTTGCAATAAGCCCTTTTTATACTATAAAATTTAACACTATTGTTTAATAAACCCATAAAAATCCGTTTAATATTTGTTTATATTTAGACATTTCTGTTAATTCAAATAAATATATTTCATTTATTGGTATATTAATAGTGTACTAAATTACACTTTAGTTATAAGGAGGACGTAACGTGAGAAATTGGAAATGGTTTGGCTTTTTAATTGTTGTAGTTAGTATTTTAGTTTTTGGTAATGGTACTACAGAAGCACATGCGGCTGAAAAACCGAGCAAAACAACCGAAAATACGTTTGACCTCTCTAAAAAAGAAGTTCAAGAAGTAAGTTATGTTTATGAAAACGGAGAAAATGTTACAATTACTGTAGAACCTGTACCTGCTAGTATTTCTGGTAATTCTAGTAATTTAGGAGATGTTTCAACTTTAGGCTGGAGGCCACACTATTTCCCGTATGGCACCACAACAGGATATAAAGTTTCAGCAACTACACCTTATTTAGGACTAAGTTTTTACGTGAATGTATATGTACCATCAAATACAAGTAACTCCAGATTTACTAAGGCATATAATGCTAATTACTGGGTTATAGGAGCAACTTTTACTGATAGAGAATTTACTAGAACCGACAAATTAGTTACCTATGAAGGCGATTTTAATGTTCTTGGTGGATTTGGTGGTGCTAATGCATATTTAAAAGCACATTTAAATAATAACTTATTAACAACTTCTACAAGAATGTAGAAACTTATAGTTATAATACATGAAATAAGCTAACGATAAATGTCCTCGAAAATAAAAATCGGTGTCATTTTTCAATTTATAACTGTCAGTTTCATTATTACCCAAAAAATTATAAGCTATCACGATACTCTTATTTGGAGTGAAGAATATGTTATCAAATATTGGTGTACCAGGTTTAATTCTATTTTTGACTTTAGCACTAATGATCGGTGGAATATTTTTATTGTATAGGCTTTTTAAGATGAATAAAAAGTAAGGTTGAAATTAAAGAAATATGTAATATCTCTTTTTTGAACTTACGAGGCTACAATAGTTGAAAAACATATGATATTTGTTGTTATAAATCTTAAATGTTGTAGTAGTAAATAATGTCGTATTAGTATAAAAAGGATAGATAATGCAAAAATAATCTCTCTCTATCCTTGTCATCTGTCTTTATATGAAATTTCTGGACTTTTAATAAAAGGGGCTTCCTTTTTTAAATTATTACCGACCAAACTAGAACTTAAGTATTCGTGAGAGGGTTTTATTATATGCAAAATAGAATTAATTGCATAGACATTATTAGGGTTCCTACCACATAGCCTTTAAGCTAGGAAAATCATTTCTACAAAAATTAAAAAACGCTATTCTTTCTGTATATAATGGAAGGGATGGTGTTTTTTATGTGTGGCGAGGTTTCAAATGAACTTACTCTGTTTTCTTAGGAATTACAACGCTCTTTGTCCCCCCAAGCTCTCCAACAGCTGGCCAAAAAAGTAGGCTTTTTTCAAAGAACCAGTAAGTATCAAGTCATAGATTTAATAGCATTGTGCGTGTGATTAAGTAAAAAAATAGCGAGTACTTCTCTAACACAATCATGCAGTTATCTAGAATCTTCAACGGGTGTCTTGATTAGTCTTGAATGATTCAACCAACGATTTAATCCATCGGCCGTCAAGCTTCTACGACATGTATTCACTTCCTTGCTTACTCAAAAGCTGTATTCCTCTAATATTCTTCCTCATCATTATGCTGCTCGGTTTCAGCGTATACGTTTACATTGGTCGGTATCAAATGTTACCAGTTATGGTCATTATCCACCGACTGACTGAAGAACAAACCAGAAAACGCTGGAAAAATCAAGAATTAAAGGAGAAAAAGAAAGGATTGTTATGAAGGAACGGAGTAAACGATTGAGTACGATGAGTGTATACATAACTAATGCACCACTCGAAGAACGGGACACGTTAACGATCTTTACTCATTACTTTGGCAAATCGAATTACTCTTTAAAACATGGAAATCTTTCTTTGAAATCGATCATTGTAAAGAAATTTAAAAAGAGCGACTAGAATGTCATCTCTATGGTCAACTAATTGCCATGCTCCTTTGTTCTTCCACCATGTTTCAAATGCGGCAGCTAGTACTTACCAAGAAAAAATAAGAACTCAGCGAATATAAGGCTATTTATATCATCAAAGATTATTTTGTATTATTGTTTCAATCGATACAAAAAAGAACCAAAGAGCTATCAAAGGTCCTGCTTCGCCTGTTTACCCTTCTGCAGAAAAACGGGCGAAAATCCCACCGTTATGAGAAGAAGACAGTCTTTGATATATTGGGTGTTGTCTACCAATATACCACGTGCCAAAAGAAAGTAGCTTAATTTTTAAAAATAGCCTATTCTAGGCTTATTTGTGCCTTTCCTTAGAAGCATAGACATTGCTTTGCAGAAACAGCACTATCCAACGCATTCATTAATATTAGCTTGATGCAAGGGGTTTGTTCATCTTTTGTTCATAATTACCTGCTAAAGTAAAAAGGACAAATACAATTTGGAGGGGGAAAATGAGTTTGCGAAACAGAAAGTTTTATTTTATCTTGGTTGCGATTATCATCGCGAGTGCGGCAGTGATTACAGTCGCTTTTTCAAAAAATAATGATGCAGTTGCAACAGTGGAGGGGGAACCGATCAAAGAGGCGGAATTAAATAAGATGCTGGTTGATCTATATGGCAAGCAGGCTTTGGATTCACTGATTTCCAATAAAATTGTTGCCCTCGAAGCTAAAAAGCAAAAAATCACGGTAAGCGACAAAGAAAAGGAAGCTGAACTCAAAACTCTTATGGATTCATACGGAGGCAAAGAAGCCTTTAATGAGCAGCTGAAAATGAGCGGGATTTCAAAAGCCAGTATCGAGGAAGAAATCGATATGTATTTATTAACAAGAAAGCTACTCAAGGACAAAATTGCGATCTCAGAAGAAGAGATGCAAACGTATTTCGATGAAAATAAAGCCCAGTTTGCTGAAGAAGAACAGGTTAAAGCACGGCATATTTTAGTAGAGGACCAGAAAACTGCTGAAGAAGTAAAAGCAAAGCTTAACGCCGGCGAAGATTTCGTTGCACTGGCAAAGGAATTTTCGACGGATGAGACAAATGCAGAGTCCGGTGGTGACTTGGGCTATTTTGCAAGGGGAGATATGGTTCCTGAGTTTGAAGAGGCTGCTTTTTCGCTCGATGTTGACGCAATCAGCGAGCCGGTTAAGACTGAACACGGCTTCCATCTCATTCAAGTGCTTGATAAAAAAGCGGCAAAAGAAGCAAGCTTAGAGGACCATAAAGAAGAGATACGCGATTTGCTCTATGATCAAAAGTTTCAAACCGAGTATCCAACCTGGCTGGAAGAGCGAAAAAAAGAATATAAAATTGAGAACTACCTCGATGACGACAAAAAATAGTAGAATATATCTTAAGAAGGAGCCAGCCGGATTGTTGCGGTTGCTCCTTCTTTATTTATACAAATTTTAGTTATTACGACTCAAAGCTAACTGGTTTACAATTGGTTCAAATCGTTATAGTATGAAATAGTCAAACAACAAAACCAAGTAAACTGGTAAGAAAAGGGGTAGATTAGATTGGCACAAACTTCAACAGTTCCTTCATTGGAATGGGATAAAAAGTCGACAACTTTTGTGACAACCCTCAGTCCAATGCAAAAGCCACTTGTGGCATTAGGTGTCTTTGCAGCAGTTATTTTATTTATTATGATTGTTTCTATAACGAACTGGACACAAGGTACTTTATTTGTAATTGGGCTTTTGTTGGGAATCACTTTGCTTTATGCCCGATTTGGATTCACATCGGCATTCCGGCGCTTAATGTCAGTCGGCAATGTTCAGGGATTGCAAGCCCACATGCTCATGCTTGCTGTCGCATCGACTTTATTTGCGATTATTCTTGGCACAGGTTTTAGCTTCACTGGTGTCGCACCCTCCGGGAACGTTTCACCTGTAGGTGTCAGTGTTTTATTTGGGGCATTTATTTTTGGAATTGGCATGCAGCTCGGCAACGGCTGCGCCTCTGGTACCCTATATTCAGTTGGTGGCGGTTCGTCATCAATGATATTAACGCTTTTGGCTTTTATTGCAGGATCCGTGCTCGGAGCCTACCATTTCACTTTCTGGATGGAGGATATGCCTTCCCTGCCAGCGATTTCCCTTGCGCAATCGACCGGTCTCGGCTATTTCGGTGCGCTGCTTGTACAATTGGTGGCGTTTGCCCTTATTTATTGGGTAACAGTTCAAATTGCGAAAAAGAAAAATCCGCCGATGATGAAGCCGCTTCCGACCACAACAGGCTGGAAAAAGATTATTCGCGGTTCTTGGCCGCTCTTTACAGCAGCAATCGTTTTAGCTGTTTTAAACGCGTTAACCTTAACTATTCGCGGAAATCCATGGGGAATCACTTCCGCCTTTGCACTATGGGGCGGCAAGGCTATGATGGCAATGGGCATTGATGTGACGAGCTGGGGTTATTATTCGGGACCAAACGGTGCCGCACTTGCCAATACCGTGTTGGCTGATCCGACAAGCGTAATGAACTTCGGAATTATTCTTGGTGCTTTTGTTTCTGCGGCAGCACAAGGTACCTTTAAACCCGGCAGAATTAAACCGGGAGTGGCGGCAGCTTCTATCGTAGGCGGAATTATGATGGGCTATGGAGCACGTCTTGCCTTCGGCTGTAATATCGGGGCTTACTTCAGCGGGATCGCATCCTTCAGCCTCCATGGCTGGGTCTGGATGGTTATGGCAATGCTCGGAACATTGCTCGCTTTATTTATCCGTCCGCTGTTTGGATTAACAGTCCCAAAATCGACAGATTCAGTGTGTTAATGAAATGCGAAAAACTCCCTTTTTACAATGAAGGGAGTTTTTTGCGTTCACAATAGCAACAGTATCCCAATATCTGCAAAAGTCATTTTTCATAAGCTATCAGATCGGATATTCATATGGAATACTCTACAGTCTGTTATGGAGAATCATGATTTGCGGATGCTGGAACAGATAAAGTGGATTTATGTGTGATTCAGATCACGATCTAGATTTCTTATTTTAAGTATAATCACTATGTAAATAAGAAAAACACTCAGGTTGGGAGACGATCACTGATGCTAGATAGCAAGACTATTGAAATTATTAAATCTACTGTTCCTGTGCTGGAGGAGCATGGAGAGAAAATTACGACCCGATTTTATCAATTAATGTTCGAAAATCATCCGGAACTCTTAAATATTTTTAACCATGTCAATCAGCAACAGGGCAGACAGCAGAAGGCTTTAGCCGGTACTGTTTATGCAGCCGCAAAGTACATCGATAATTTAGAAGCGATTATCCCGGTTGTGAAGCAAATAGCACATAAACACCGCAGCATTGGGATTAAACCGGAACAATACCCAATAGTCGGGAAACACCTTCTTTTGGCGATTCAGGATGTTTTAGGTGATGCTGCAACTCCGGAAATCATCCATGCCTGGGAAAGAGCCTATGCAATAATAGCTGATGCATTTATAAGTGTTGAATTTGACATGTATGCCGAAGCGTCCAGCCAGAAAGGCGGCTGGAAAGATTTCCGCAGCTTCATGGTAACAGAGAAAGTAAAGGAAAGTGATGTCATTACCTCTTTCTATTTAAAGGCAGCGGACGGAGCGGAGATAGCAGATTTTATCCCGGGTCAATATGTCAGCCTTCAGTTCAATATTGACGGGGAAAATTACACCCATATTCGCCAATATAGCCTCTCCGATGCACCTGGAAAAGATTATTACCGTATTTCAGTTAAACGTGAAGATGGAAACAAAACACCTGATGGCATCGTCTCAAACTATCTTCACAACCAAGTAGAAGAGGGAGACACTTTGCAAGTAAGTGCACCAGCCGGTGACTTTATCTTACATTCTGACCGGTTAACTCCAGTTGTTTTAATAAGCGGAGGAGTTGGAATAACTCCAATGCTAAGCATGTTAAACACGATTGTTGAGAGGGAGCCCGACAGAAAAGTTACCTTCATCCATGCGGCCGCAAACAGCAAGGTTCATGCAATGCGCGATCATCTGGCCAAAATCAGCAATGAAAAGCAAAACGTAACATCCTATCTATTCTATGATTCACCTACTGAAGAAGACCGACAATCGAAGAACTACGACTTTGAAGGCTTCATCTCATATGAATGGTTAAAAGAACAAATTGAATTTAATGAAGAAACCGATTTTTATTTCTGTGGACCTGCGCCATTCATGAAATCTATTTATCAATCATTGAATAAGTTGGGCATTCGTGAAGATAAAATTCATTTTGAATTCTTTGGGCCAATGGGAAGTTTGGCGAAATAGCCTCTGGAAAATGAAAAAATCCATCTTATTGTTTTAAGACGGATTTACACTTTGGGCATGTTATTTCTTTAACATGTTTAAATTGAATCTTTTTAAAGTCGCGCATGATAAACGTCGAAAAACCATTGTATTTGAATCCACATTCACAGATGTTTTTGTCTTTTACAATGTGCCTTTGATCATTTTCCTTACTATAAACGGTTGGATAAAACATTTTTCACCCTTCTTTTTAGCTAATTTAGGCAAATTAGAAAGGGATCGAACAAACAAGTATGTGACTTATGCAACCCGGCTGCCATGACAACTCAATGCTTTAGGCCCGTGGCTTTGCGTCTTTTACTTTCGTAAAATTTGCCCTAAGGGATATAATAACATAAATTGTAGAAAAAAGCTTAATTTAAATTTTTTTCCTTTTATTACATGGATTTATAAACAAAATGACAAAAGGGAAATTCCTTATCAATAAAGGAATTTCCCGCATGAGTTAACGTCCCAGAAGAGATTCGAACTCCCGACCTACAGTTTAGGAAACTGTTGCTCTATCCTACTGAGCTACTGGGACATATAAGTTGAAAACATTATTAATTATATTGTTTAGAGCCGATAAGGTCAAGTACGAGTATTTACCAAATTTTTAACGCCGAAGCCAATCCAATCTATTGTTGTTCCAGTACACTTCGGTTCGAGTCGTTAAAGAAAGTTGAATAAAGACCGTAAAAGAACTACACCGAAATTTCCGGGTGCGGTTCTTTTGCGTATCTCATCCATTAGCTCTTATGATTTTTCCCGCCATTATCCCGGCGTTTTTTCAGACGGTAGCCGATAAAACCGATATAGAGGGGGACTGCGATATAAATAAAATAAGGCATTTCTTGCTGCTGATTTTTAAAAATAATAAAAATAAGGCATCCGAGCAGCGCTGTGACTATCGTTCCGTATTTCGGAAGGGGAACGTTTTTTAAGCTTGGTATTTTATATTTGCTGACCATTAAGAAACATAAAGCCATGAAGGAGACGCTGATCAGGATATCGGGAATCCAGCGGTGCAGGATTGCCACCAGCGTTAGTAAACCGCCTGCTGCGGTGATTGGGACACCGGTAAAGTAATAGATAGAGCTTCTTGCGTTGACATTAAAGCGCGCCAGCCTGAACGCCCCGAACAAAGGAAACAAACCGGCTATAATCATTCCGATTAATCCATATTGAGAAAACGATACATAATAGACGAGAATCGCAGGCGCAACGCCGAAAGTGAGAATATCAGCCAGAGAATCAAGCTCTTTTCCGATTTCGGATTCGGCTTTTAGCATTCTCGCGATTCGTCCATCCATACTATCGAGCATCATCCCGATCAAAATCAGTATTGATGCGTTCCTTGTGTCGCCGTGAGCAGTTAATAACACCGATAAAAAACCACAAAATAAATTGCTTAGCGTAAATAAATTAGGTATAGCTTTTTTAAACTTCATCTTATTTAGTAACCCCAAATCACATGAATTTATCGTTCTAAAACATACACAGCTTTCCCAATTTGCCACCATCTGTTGCAATATCCCTTTGAAAATCAATTTTAACATCAAAAAGAGAAGCATTTAATAAATATATTATACATGAAGTGGAAGTAAACTGAATCATTTGCATGCCGGCCCGGCATTATTTTAGTTAAAGATGTAAAAGTAACTGGCTTTTAATTCAATCCAGTACTTATCAGCCAATTTCCCCCGCCGCGAAAGCACTCTATGATTTTCAATCCAGTTATTACCCATCCTCATCTAATGCAAATTGAGTATTTATCCTATGTAAAATGTACAACCAGTTTATTTTGAAATACATAGAATAGGATGAGGTGATAAAAAGTGACAAAAATCTTCATAGATCCCGGTCATGGTGGAACAGACCCTGGTGCAGTGGGAAATGGAATGCAAGAGAAAAACCTCACTTTGCAGATCAGCTCCCGAATAAGGGATATTCTTTTAAATGAATACGAAGGAATTTCTGTGTTAATGAGCCGCACAGGTGACCAAACGACGAGCCTTACTCAGCGCACAGATGCGGCGAATAACTGGGGGGCAGATTTCTATCTTTCTATTCATGTTAATGCTGGAGGCGGGACTGGTTACGAAGACTATATTTTTCCAGGACTTGGTGCGCCGACGACAACTTACCAGAACTTGATTCATGAGGAGGTTCTTAAACAAGTTGATTACCGCGACCGTGGAAAGAAACAAGCGAACCTTCATGTCCTCCGTGAGTCCAACATGCCGGCCGTATTAACCGAGAACGGTTTTATCGACAACACATCGGATGCTGCAAAGCTTAAACAATCATCATTTATTGAACAAATCGCGCGCGGCCATGTAAATGGATTAGTCCGCTCATTCGGGCTGGTGCGAAAAAATCTGGCCGGGCCGCTATATAGGGTCCAGATCGGCGCCTTTACTGTAAGCACTAATGCTGACCAGTTAGCTGCACAAGCAGAGGAAAAAGGATTCGACACCTATATAAGCTATCGCGACGGATACTATAAAGTGCAAATCGGCGCATTCGCCAATCGGGAAAACGCGGATCAGCTAGCAGGGAAAGCTATAGAAGCCGGTTTCGAAGCCATCGTCATTCAGGAATAAGGCGCTGACTCTTAACTCTGTCAAAATTCGAATCAAGTAAGCTATAAAAATTTTAAGGATGCTTAATTTGGAGAACCAGGATAAAACGGTTCACCAATTTTTTTGGTTTATTTGCGATCCAGTTTACTATTACTCAGTTACAATATTTATCGCCCGTTTTGCTGTGGCAGTAATCAGTAATCCATGGTATGGGATTGGACTCGGCATGCTGGCAGCCAGCATCCTTCCCTGTACGATTATCGGTTTTGCAATTGCTTTTATAATTAAACGTTTTGCCAAGTAAGTATGCGAGTTGATGATAAATCAGAGGAGTTGATGATAACATAACTGAAGTTGGTGAAATATCCTGGAAAGTTGACGATAAAATGACCGAAGTTGACGATATATCCTGGAAAGATGATGATAAACCCTCCGAAGTTGATGACATGGCAGAAAGAGTTCACTGTCAACTGGCCGAAGTAGATGATAACTCTGAAAGTTGAAGAGTAGAATATTATCAACGGCCCTGCAGCATCAATAACCCCCGCATAGCTTAAGCGGGGGGTGTTTATTTAATCTTTTAAAGCATAGTAATAATTTGGTAGCCTGCACCGATTGTCCAGAATATTAAATGGTCACCGCGTTTGATGCGGCCGCTTTCTATCCCTTCATGAAGAGCAAGAAACGGGCTGCTTGTCCCGGTGTAGCCGAATCGGTCTCCGACGTAAACTATTTTTTCATCATCAATATCAAATTTATTTTGGATGAGTTTAATGTTAGCAAGGGCAAATTGAGATAAGCAATATGCTCCAATGTCATTCGGCATTAAATTGTATCTGCCCATCAGTTTTTCAAACGATTCATAAACATATGGCATGCTTTCAGTGCCGTTAAATGGGATCCATTTAATATACTTTCCGTCTGAACGGTCCTGTAACGCGTTGGATAAGCCGTTTTCAAGATACATAATGTTCTTGCGGCTTACTGAATCCGTAAAATACATTGAGTCAATAAACCCGGTATCTTCTTCGGTCATTTCTAAAATAACCGCCGCGACTGCATCCCGATAATTGGAATAGGTAATTTCATCCTCCGGATTACAAACAAGCGAGTTGTAATCCGAGCCAACCACTACTTGGTTCTTAGTATCTAAATCCTCCGAACTATATATTGAAAGGTTAAAGCCGATGATTAAGCAAAATAGCGTTTGAACTGTGTGATCAAACGAGTTTTTTGTTATTTTCAAAGAAATTATCTTAATAAAATGCTTTAACAGCTTCATTTTCCTAAGAATAGAATTGACCGCTATTGCGAAAATTATAGTTAATTATCGATTCTTGAGGTGTTGTACTTGTCCATGATGACAAATAATAAAGAGCAAAGACTAATCCTCTTTGCTTTTCTTATTTTAGCTGTTTATCTTTCGCCGTTATTTTTGCTGGGTGAAAATGCCCATATCAGGGTGCATGATAATTTGGATTCAAACCTTGCCTGGTATAAGGTGCTGGCAAGGAGCGGACAAATATTTGGCTCTGTTGACGCTGTGATTCCCCAAATTATAAATGGGCTACCGCGTAATGCTTTTGGCTCGGAGTTTACGGTAATAGTCTGGCTTTTTGCCTTATTTCCAACGATGGTTGCTTATGCATTAAGCCAAACGATTACAAGGGTCATTGCTTTTCTGGGCATGTACCTTCTTCTTAAAAAGCATTTTATCAAAAGACCCGACATGGCCTGGATCAGCGTTGGGACGGCTTTGGCTTTTTCACTCACTCCTTTTTGGCCTTCCGGTATGCTGAGTACGTTGGGGATGCCACTCGCGTTGTGGGCCTTTTTAAATATCCGGAACGGGGAAAGGTCATGGAAGAATTATCTGACGCTCACACTTTTGCCGTTTTACTCAAGCATTGTTTTAGGTTTTTTCTTTTTCCTGTTTTCAATCGGAGTACTTTGGGTGGTCGATCTTTTCAGGAAAAAAGAATTCAATCTCCCTTTTCTCCTTGCGATTGCCTATATGGCATCCATCTATTTTATTGTCGAATATCGGCTTGTCCATTCATTTCTGTTTGATAATGAACCAAATAGCCGGGATGAATATTTTCATGCAAGATTGTCCCTGTGGCGGGCGATTCGATTAACTTTTAAAAATTTTGTCCTCGGGCATACGCATGTAATGACAGTCCATGGCTTAATTATTTTGCCGGTGACCTTGATCTCCGTTTATGTTGTGGTAAAAAAGAGGCTCTGGAAGCAGGAAAAAATTTTCATCTATTTGTTCGCCTTGAATTTTGCCCTTTCCGCATGGTATGCCTTCTGGTTTTATAAGGGCTGGCTCCCGCTTACAGAAAGATTTCACTTTATGGATACTTTTAATTTTGCCCGATTTCATTTTTTGAGGCCGCTCGTCATTTACATGGGGTTTGCTTTAGGATTGAAAATCATTTGGACGTACTTAAAGGGATGGAAATCAGTCGTTCATTTCTTTATTGTCGCACAGATACTATTGTTAGCCGCTTTTAATGATGAAATCATCTATCAGTCAAAGCCCTCTGTTAAAGAATTCTATGCCGAAGACTTATTCAGCGATATAAAGGAGCATATTAACTCGCCCCTTGAGGATTACCGGGTTGCCAGCCTTGGAATTCACCCGGCCATCCCGCAATATAATGGATTTTACACTCTTGATACATACAATAATTTTTATCCTCTCGAATACAAATATCAGTTTAGAAAAATAATCGAGCAAGAATTGGCAAAAAATAAAACGATTCGCATTTATTTTGATGAATGGGGCGGGCGCTGCTATCTGTTTACGGACGAGCTCGGAAAGCATTATATGTTTAAAAAGGATTCGAAAAAGCGGCTCGATACCCTCGAGTTAAACATTGAACCTTTTAAAGAAATGGGCGGCAGATACATCCTCTCTGCACTTCCGATCGATAATGCGCTTGAAAATCAATTACAGCTGGACAAGGTTTTTACATCGGACACTGCAGCCTGGAAAATTTACTTATACAAAGTTAATTTATCAACAGGAGGACGACCATAAATGGAACAAACAATCTTGACGATCGTTGTACCTTGTTATAACGAGGAAGAGGTTTTACCATACACGATTTCCGAGTTGGGCGGATTACTAAAAAATTTGATCATGGAAGGGTTTATTTCACATAAAAGCAGAATCCTTTTTGTCGATGACGGAAGCAAGGATCGCACATGGTCGATGATTTATAAGGAAGGCTTAAGAAACGAACAAATCCGCGGCTTAAAATTGTCCCGAAACGTAGGCCATCAAAACGCGTTGCTGGCGGGCCTGTTTACAGCAAAGGATAGATCTGATTGTGTGATTTCGATTGATGCTGATTTGCAGGACGATATTTCCGTGATCCGGGAATTTATCGAAAAGTTTGATGAAGGCTTTGATGTCGTGTATGGAGTCAGGAAAAAACGCGATAAGGATTCACTGTTCAAGCGGACTACAGCTGAAGCATTTTATAAATTAATGAGAAAAATGGGTGTTGACTTAATCTATAATCATGCCGATTATCGTTTAATGAGCAAGAGGGCCCTTGATGAGCTTGAACGGTTTGATGAAGTGAATTTGTTTTTGCGGGGAATTGTCCCCATGATTGGCTTCCGGTCTGCCTCCGTTTACTATGACAGGAGAGAACGGCTTGCCGGTGAAACGAAATACCCTTTAAAGAAAATGCTTGCTTTCGCTTTTGACGGGATTACCTCTTTTTCCGTTACACCAATCCGCTTTGTGCTTTTTATTGGCTGTACTTCTTTTTTAGTAAGCCTCATTTTTGGCAGTTATTTTTTAACGCTAAAATTCATGGGACATACAAAAACCGGCTGGACATCGTTAATTACATCGATCTGGCTGATCGGCGGCCTGCAGCTAATTGCCATTGGGCTCGTCGGCGAATATATCGGAAAGATATATAAAGAATCAAAGCGGCGCCCAAAATTTTCAGTTGATATTGACTTTTACAACCTGCCCTTGCCGGACCATTTGAAAAATACGGATAGAGAGGAAGGGGAGACATTTGGCCGTGATTTTGGAACACTCTCTGAAACAAATTAAGCCGTTCTTGCGCTTCTTGGTTGTTGGCATCATTAACACGATCATCGGCCTGTCGGTCATGTTCATCCTGATGAACCTCTTGCAGCAGTCCTACTGGATCGCAACATTTATCGGAAATAGTCTCGGAGCGGTGATAAGCTTTACCTTAAACAGGGCATTTACCTTCCAAAGCACGGTTACGTTCAGGAAGGGCGCGCCCCGTTTCCTCCTCATCATACTGGCCTGCTATTTTTTAGCCTATGGAACTGCTGATATTTTGGCCGGCTGGACAATTATGCAAAGCATTTTTGGCACTATTATTTCTTCGGAAAAAGAGCTGGCCATCCTGATCGGCACGGCTCTGTACACGATTGCCAATTTTTTAGGACAAAAATATTTAGTATTCAGCCGGTGATAGTCCAGATGACTTTTACTAATTTTTTCATAAGTTTTTCAACTTGAGTAAATTTCACTTGAATACATAGGAAAACTCAGCAAATTCCTTTAAAATAAACATTAACAGAGTTAATAGAAACCATTGCAAATAAACAGCGTTTTAGGAGGAGAAACCATGCTTTTTGGAGGAATTGAGGCAGGCGGTACAAAATTTATTTGTGCTGTCGGCGATGAACAGGGAAATATTGTTGAGAGAATTTCTGTCTCAACTACCTTTCCGCAAGAAACGATGGAACAGGTTATTGCATTTTTTAAAAATTATCAGCTGAGCGCAGTCGGCATCGGATCATTTGGTCCTGTCGACGTCAATCACGACAGTCCGACTTACGGGAATATTACGACCACCCCGAAAACAGCTTGGCGGGATTACCCGCTTGTGAGCACGATTCGCGAGTCTTTTCAGGTGCCAATCGGATTCAATACTGATGTGAATGCTGCAGCTTTGGGGGAAGCAACTCTCGGAGCGGCAAAGGGTTTGGACAGCTGTTTGTACATCACGGTCGGAACGGGAATAGGAGCAGGTGCGATCATGCAAGGTAAGCTGCTGCAAGGTCTTTCGCACCCGGAAATGGGGCATATCCTCGTCCGGCGCCATGAAAATGATATATATAAAGGAAAATGTCCATACCACCATGATTGCCTTGAAGGATTGGCGGCCGGTCCAGCTCTTGAAGAGCGCTGGGGAGAAAAAGGGGCATCCTTGCAAAACAAACAGGAAGTATGGGAGCTGGAGGGCTTTTATATCGCCCAGGCTCTTATGCAATACATTCTGATCCTCTCGCCGAAAAAAATCATTCTTGGCGGCGGCGTTATGAAGCAGAAGCAAATTTTTCCGATCATAAATAAATACCTTCAGCAATTTTTAAATAACTATGTAGTTGTCCCGGAATTGACGAGCGATATCGAACAATATATCGTCAGTCCCGGATTAGGCGATAATGCGGGAATTACCGGTTCTCTTTTACTGGCCGTCCAGGCTTATGAAGACGCAGTAACGCGAGCAAAGTGAAAATAAAAAAAATCCAGGGGTTACCACAGGTAATTCCTTTTTTTTTATATGTTATCAATCTTTTTGGTAAAATCATTACATGTAATAGAACACCTTCTCGCACACTAACCAAAAAAGGGGAATGACATTGTGAAACAAACCGAACTTGAATCAAAAGTTCTTTCTATTTTAGAAGATAAAATCCAATTAATTAAAACAAATGAGGATAGCGCGATTTACTTAGTCGGGCCGATCCGGCTCCCGGTTAATTTATACGGCGAAACGGTCATTTTTCAGTGGTACTGCTGGCTGCAATGCAACGAAGTAACCGAGGATTATCAGCAGATAATTGATAAACTATCATCGTCCAATCTGGCCGAACTTCAACAGTCAAGCGTGCTTGTTTATGGAGATTTTGAATACTCCGATAATGCGATGATTCGAATGCATTCTATTTGCCATACTGGGGATATTTTTGGAAGTAAACGCTGTGACTGCGGTTTCCAGCTCAAACAGTCGATGAAAATGATCGTCGAAAATGGAACAGGAGCGCTATTTTATTTAGCGAACCATGAAGGCAGGGGAATTGGTTTATTCAGTAAAGCGATGGCTTACGTCCTTCAGGAAAATGGCTACGATACTGTCGAGGCCAATTTACATCTTGGCTTTGTCGATGATTCGCGAAACTACGATGATGCCATTCGCGTATTAAAGGCATTGCGTACAAAACCGGTTACGTTGATCACAAATAACCCTAAAAAGCTCGAGGCATTAAGAAATTCCGGATTGCCTGTTTCTGGCCGAACACCTTTATGGGGAGATAAATCCGAGTTTAACGAGAACTATCTGAAAACGAAGGTAGAGCGCTCCGGCCACATCGAAGACGGAGGAACTTGCCCAAATGACTAATCATCATTTCTATATGGATTTGGCTTTAAAAAACGCCGAAGCAATGAAAGGGCAAACCGACCCGAACCCATTAGTGGGAGCAGTTATTGTTAATGACAACCGCGTAGTTGGAATAGGTGCCCATTTAAAGGCAGGGGAACCGCACGCCGAAATTCATGCGCTTCGAATGGCTGGAGATCAAGCAAGGGGAGGGACCATTTATGTCACCCTCGAACCATGTTCCCACCATGGCAGGACAGGACCGTGTGCGGAAGCGATTGTTGACGCGGGCCTTAAAACAGTGGTGATTGCAACGCTTGACCCCAATCCACTTGTTTCCGGGCAAGGCGTCAGCATCCTGAAAGATGCTGGTATTGAAGTCATTACCGGGGTACGCGCGGAAGAATCAAAGAAAATGAATGAAGTGTTTAATAAGTTCATTGTCGAGAAAAAACCATTTGTCACACTTAAATCAGGAATCAGCCTGGATGGCAAAATTGCTACGTACTCCTCGAGCAGCAAATGGATTACATCCGCAGAAGCCAGGCAAGATGTCCACCAGCTTAGAAATGAAAATATGGCGATACTTGTCGGTATTAACACGATTGTTAAGGATAATCCAGAATTGACTACAAGGATACCTAATGGACGAAACCCGATTCGCGTCATTTTGGATTCAACTTTACAAATTCCGTTAGATGCTAAAGTCATCAAAGATATGCAGGCTGAGACATGGATTTTTACAGCAGAGCATTATGATGAAGAAAAGCGAAAAATATTAGAAGAATTAGGGATCAAGGTTTGGCCAACAACAGGATCCCCGCATGTAAACCCGGTCGATGTAGTTCAAACATTGGGAGAAAAGCTTGTCTCTTCTTTATTAATTGAAGGTGGAGGAACGATAAACGCTGCTTTTCTTGAAAATAAATTAGTGGATAAAGCCGTTATTTACATCGCCCCAAAATTAGTCGGCGGACGGGAAGCCCCGACGTTTCTCGAGGGAGCAGGCATTGATAAGATGGGAGATGCCATTGAACTTTCCGATGCCAGCATCATTTCAGTTGGAAAGGATTTTAAATTTGTTGGGTATCCAGTTTACATCGACCAACAAAGTGAAAAATGAATGATTATAATATCCTGAAGGAAAAAATGCTATCTCCTTCAGGATTTTTTTTCTGGCCGAGTATCTTAAATTCTGGTCAACTTAAGTCCCGTCAGCCTCGTATTGCTTCCTCAATTTTTTAAGGTCCTCTACTAATTCTTTGCCGATATATGGTGCAAGGTCATCATACACCGGATCGAGTTTGTTGATCCATTCCTGTTTTTGTGTTTCAGTTAATTCATGAATTTCGATAGATGAATGTTGCTTGATCAGCTCTAGTTGCTCTTCATTCAGTTTAATAGAATGGCGTTCATTCCAGGCCGTGGTCTCTTCCATTGCTTCAAGCAGGATTTGCTGCGTTTTTTCTGATTGTCGTTTCCAAACCTGCTGATCCATCATCACGGCATAACCTAAATAACCATGATTACTGATTGTCAAATGCTTTTGCACGTTATAAAATTTTTTTGAATAGATGTTTGAAATCGTGTTTTCTTCTCCATCAACCTGGCCTGCTTCAAGCAACTGGTAAGTAGAATTAAATGAATCTTGATGGGCATCGGCGTCCAGTAGATCATACTGCGCCTGGATCACTTTGCTTTGCATAATTCGCAACGATTGTCCTTTGAGATCGTCAGGACTGTAAACAGGCCTTTTGTTAGAAGTAATTTGTTTAAATCCGTTTGTCCAATGGGCAAGTCCTTTCAATCCGTCTTTCTCCAATGATTGGAGCAATTGATCGCCAATTTTGCCGTTTAAGCCTGCTTGGATAGCTTTGTGATCTGGGAACGCGAAGGGTAAGTCAAGTACACCCCACTGGGGGGAGAGCATTCCAAGCTTTGAAGTTGAAGGTGCAATAAAATGGACTTGTCCTTCTTTTAGGGCATTAATCTCTTCGATATCAGAATAAAGGCTTCCATTTGGAAAAACTTCTATTTTTATATCTCCATTTGATTTTTCGTAGACAAGTTCAGCAAACTTGTTGGCTGCCAGACCTTTAGGTGTATTTTCCGCGACGACATGACTGAACTTAAAAACAATTTGATCTTTCAGCCCTTCCTGATCATCGTCATATGAAAGTGCCTCAGGGGGAGTGGAATTGTGGAACGCGATAAATAATGCAGCCGCAATGCCGACTGTTAAAAGAAGCAAAAGAGTAAGCGTTCTTTTCATGATGTTCGAGCCTCCTCTTTCATTCATTATTGTAAGCATACCGGAGAAGTGTTCTTTTCGTAAAGATGATTTTAAAGATGAGGGGGGATAACATGAAACACTTATCGATTCGTTGGAAAATCACGATTTTATCCTATATAGTCGTGATTTTTTCTTTATTGATAGGCGGAATTGTGATCGTTGCAAATATTCAACAAAAAGAGGAAAGAGATTTACGGATAAGATCCATGAATACGGCACGAACCGTCGCAGAGCTGTCCGACGTCAAGCAGGCTGTCAAGAAACCGGATGGCTGGGACAAGATCAATCCGATCGTGGAAGACATCCGCATTATTAATGAAACGGATTATATTATTGTGATGAATATGGAGCGAATACGCTATTCACATCCTGCGAAGGAGTTGATCGGAAAACGTTCGGAAGGCGAGGATGAAGAACCCGCTTTTGCCGAACATATTTACTTTTCAAAGGCCAAGGGTGAAATCGGAACAGTTCTCCGTGCTTTTATTCCGATTAAAGATGAAGACTTAAATCAAATTGGAGTTGTCCTGGTTGGTAACCGGATTCCAAGCTTCCAGGAAATCATGGTTGAAATGATCGACGAAATTCAATTTATTGTGATATTAACATTGATATTTGGTTTAATCGGGTCATTGATGCTCGCCCATCATATTAAAAAACAGATGTTTCAGTTAGAGCCTCATGAAATCAAACGGATGTTTGAAGAGCGGACAGCTACATTTCATTCAATTAATGAAGGTGTTATTGCCATCGATAATCACGAAATCATTACGATTTTCAATGAAAAGGCCAAGCTGATATTCAATGTTAAAGGAGATGTTGTCGGTAAACCGATACGCACCGTTTTAAAAGATACAAGACTCCCGGAAATTGTCGAGAAAAATCAGGCGGTTTATAATGAAGAGATAGAGGTAAGCGGAAAAGTAATTGTAAGCAACCGGATTCCGATTATGATCCATAACAAAACGATCGGTGCCGTCGCGATCTTCCAGGATCGTACTGAAGTCGCCAAACTAGCCGAAGAATTAACGGGTGTAAAAAACTTTGTTGAAGCACTAAGGGTGCAAAATCATGAGCATATGAACAAGCTTCATACGATTGCCGGCCTGATTCAGCTCGGAAAATCGGACAAGGCACTGGAGCATGCTTTTAATGCGTCGGAAGAACAGGAAAGCTTAACAAACTTTTTAAATAAAGCGATCAAGAACGACGCTGTCGCAGGTCTGCTTTTAAGCAAAGTAAGCAGGGGAAAAGAGCTCGGTGTCCAGGTGATAATTGACGAGAACAGCCATTTGGAAACATTTCCTTTGCAGCTTGACCAACACGATTTTGTCGTGTTATTGGGGAACCTTGTCGAAAATGCCTTTGGATCTTTTGAATTAGGAGAAATAGAGAATAAAAGAATAGATATAAGCCTTGAACAGTCCGGGGATCTATGCGCTATTTTAATCGAAGATAACGGATGCGGCATTAAGGAAGAACACCTTTCAAGAGTATTTGAGAAAGGATTTACCGTAAACAAACGTGCTGGAACAGGCTACGGGCTTTATCTAGTTAAACAAATCGTCGAAAAAGGGAGAGGTGAAATCGAGGTTTCATCTCTTCCAGGTGAAGGCACATCTTTTACGATAACCTTCCCGATGGGAGTGGAGGAGGGATTGTATGGCACATAAAGACGAAATTAAAGTGCTGCTTATTGAAGATGATCCAATGGTCCAGGAAGTAAATAAAGAATTTATTGCAAGTGTAAGCGGCTTTCAGGTAGTCGCTGTCGCAGGCGATGGCGAAGAGGGAATCGAACTTGTGAAAAAATTGAAGCCAGAGCTCGTAATCCTCGATATTTTCATGCCCAAAAAAGACGGCATCAAGACGCTTCAGGAATTTCGAAAACAAAATCTGGAGTCCGATGTTATCGTTGTATCGGCTGCCAAAGATCGAGAAACAATCAAACTGATGCTCCAAAATGGTGCTTTGGATTATATTATAAAACCCTTTAAGCTGCAGCGGATTCAGCAGGCGTTGGAGAAGTACCGCCAATACAGAATCAGTATGAGAGATTCTGGAACAATGTCACAGGAACAGCTGGATCTGCTGCTTTATGCAGATCAACCAAAGGCAACAGATCCTCAATTGCCAAAGGGTCTAAATGAATTTACATTAAATGAGGTTATCAGCTATTTGCAGAAACAATCTGAACCGCGTTCTGCAGAAGAGGTAGCCAGCGGGATCGGAATCGCGCGAGTAACGGCCCGCCGTTATTTAGACTACCTTGATAAACGTGGTGTCATTAAGCTGGATGTCCAATATGGAGGGGTTGGCAGGCCGATTAACCGCTACTTAATCACTGAGTGAATGTGTCCTTTTCGCAATGTCAAGGCTCATTCTCTCAGGGGTTAGTTGAAAAAAGACCAAAATGAACAAAACATCCGTTATGACCATAAACTTCCCAGCTGTTAATGAAAACGTTATCATTCTGTTATGAGTAAAGGATGGCAGAAATTTTTCAGGCAAATAAGGGGAGGGGTTTCAATGAAGGTGAAATCATTATTCAAGAATTTAACCTTTCAAGTTTTGACTGCAATTTTTATAGGTGTGATGGTTGGTCTGATCTGGCCTAGTGTCGGAAAAGAAATGAAACCAATAGGGGACACATTTATAAATGCAGTAAAAATGGTCATTGCACCGATTATTTTTTTAACGATCGTACTCGGGATCGCAAAAATGGGCGATATGAAAAAAGTCGGCAAGGTCGGCGGAAAAGCGTTCATCTATTTTGAAGTCGTCACCACTTTAGCATTAGCGATTGGTCTAATCGTTGTTAACGTTGTGAAGCCTGGTGCAGGCTTGAATTTTAATGAACTTGAAAAAGGCGATGTTTCGCAATATACGCAAAATGGCGGCGAGGGTATTAACTGGATAGAGTTCGTCACCCACATTATTCCTTCGAATATGTTCGATGCATTTGCAAAGGGTGATATTTTACAAGTTTTATTCTTTTCGATTTTGTTTGGAGTAGGTCTTGCAGCTCTTGGGGAAAAAGGAAAGGGTCTTATCGATTTCCTTGATAAGCTGTCTCTCGTGTTCTTTAAAATTATCGGCTATGTCATGAAAGCAGCTCCGATTGGTGCTTTTGGTGCAATGGCTTATACAATTGGCAATTTCGGGCTCGCTTCCCTTGTACCGCTGGCTAAGTTAATGATGTCCGTCTATATCACGATGTTCCTATTCATTTTTGTCGTTTTAAATATGATTTGTAAAGCGTATGGTTTTAACCTCTGGAATTACTTAAAGTTTATTAAGGACGAAATCCTGATCGTACTGGGAACGAGTTCTTCAGAATCAGTGTTGCCGAGAATGATGGATAAAATGGAACGTTACGGTTGTTCGAAATCGGTTGTCGGCCTTGTTATCCCGACAGGCTACTCTTTTAACCTTGATGGAACTTCTATTTATCTATCGATGGCGGTTGTCTTTCTTGCCCAAGTATTCGGCGTAGACCTGTCAATCGGGCAGCAAATTACGGTCCTCTTAGTGTTAATGCTGACATCTAAAGGGGCTGCCGGCGTGACAGGCAGCGGATTTATCGTCCTTGCCTCAACTCTGGCAGCACTGCAGGTTATTCCGCTCGAAGGGTTGGCATTGCTTCTCGGTGTCGATCGGTTCATGAGTGAAGGAAGAGCGATTGTGAACCTGATTGGAAATGGAATCGCCACCATTGTTGTTGCAAAAAGTGAAAAGGAATTTGACGAAACGAAGAGCGTAATCGCTATTTCGGAAATGAACGACTTGCGGAAAGCCGTCTAATTAAATAAAGAAGCTGTTGACCACAATTAAGGGGCCAGCAATCAATCAATCCCTCTAAGTAAGCAGCCTGTTTACTCAGCGGGATTTTTTGTCGATCCGAACGGAGGATAGCCGACTGCACACGAGATTACTGGGTGAGTTCAGGTAAACTTGTGCTATTATTAGAATATAAATTTTTATATTTAAGCTTATGATTTCAATGTTTTTACCGTAAAACCAGGGGGATTGAGTGTATTGAAGAACCGTGAAGTTTCGTTGAGAGAAAGAAGTATCGTGTTTATCGGGTTTATGGGTGTGGGGAAAACGACGATCGGCAAGCTTGTGGCAAAAAAGCTTTATCGAGATTTTATCGATATCGATGATGAAATTGAGAAGGAATTCAATATGCCGGTTTCGCAGATTTTTGAAAAAATTGGCGAGAAAGCATTTAGGGAAAGAGAAAAGAGTCTGATTATTGAATTGTCCAAGCAAAAATTACATATTATCTCGGTCGGCGGCGGGGCTTTTTTACAAGAGGAAATCAGGGAAGAATGCTTGGCCTCCTGCATTGTATTCTTTCTCGATTTATCTTGGGAATCATGGAAAGAGAGAATAAGCCTGATAATCGATAGCCGCCCGGTTTTACAAGGAAGATCGATTGACGAGATAAAAGAACTGTTTTATAAGCGGCAAGAAATATACTCTACTCACCATTCAAAAGTTCAAACAGACAATCATGACATTGAGGAAATAGCCGATTATATAGTAGATTCGTTGAAACTGGCATGGGATATATATGAGCCCAATAAATAACAGTTTACATTCATTTTAAATAGTCGTTCGCTGGTGCCTCCGGTGCCTTTTTTGCTTTGAATATAGTACTTTAATCGTAGTTAAAAAGTCGCTAACATCATAGTCTCGTTCATACATAGTTACAATATAGCCTTTTTGGAGAAAAAAAGAAGAAATCAAAAAAGAAGAAAGTGAGTGACGGGATGCTGCCTCTAAATGAAAATTTAATTTGTTTGGATGTTGAAGCAAAAACGCCGGTAGAAGCAATAAGAAAGGCAGGGGCATTGTTGATGGATGAAGGTAAGGTTGAAGAGCGTTATGTCGACGCCATGGTGGAAGGGTTTAATGAGTTTGGACCTTATATGGCGGTTGCCCCATCGATTGCGATTCCACACGCAAGACCGGAACAGGGGGTTCTTGAACAGAGTCTTGCCTTGATACGTCTTAAAAATCCAGTTTTTTTCGGACACCATAGCAATGATCCCATCAAGCTAGTCTGTGCTGTTTGCGGAACTGACGGGAGCAGTCACACCGAAATATTGCAATCACTGGCCGCTGTATTGAGAGACAGGGCAAAATTAGAAATGATTATGCAAGCAAAAACGAAAGCGGACATCATGTCAATTTTATTTTGAGGGTAAATACATAAAAAAAATACTTCTGCCAGCAATGAAAATAAACTGGCAGAAGTATTTTAAACGTTTTTCTTTTTTAGGTCTGGTTGCTTTTCTTCTAATTCAAATTCAGACGTAACTTCGTCTACAACATCTTTAGTAGAATTTTTAAATTCCTTTAAAGTTTGTCCAACTGCACGCCCTAATTGAGGCAGCTTCGCTGGCCCGAAAATGATTAAAGCAAGAATTAGAATGATGATTAAACCCGGTATGCCGATATTCGCCATGATCTCACCCCTAATATTCTATTAAACTAATGAGCCGCCATTAGCCAGGTATTTCTCAATTCCTTCTGCTGCACGGTAAGCCAGTGCTCCAACTGTGTTCGTTGGGTTGTAACCGGAGTTATGCGGGAATGCAGAAGCTCCTGGAACAAACACGTTTTCACAATCCCACATTTGCAGGTAGCTGTTTAACACACTTGTTGACGGGTTATCTCCCATGATGACTCCACCTGTATTGTGTGTGGATTGATAGTTACGAATATCGTAATCTTTAATATCGTCTCCACCTTTAAGGACATGAGTCGCACCCATTTCTTTCATGATTTCTTCCGACTTGTCACCCATGAACTTCATGAGATTGCGGTCCTGGTCTTTCCAGTTGAAAGTCATGCGCAGCAATGGATCTCCGAAAGCATCTTTATAAGTTGGGTCCAAGTCAATGTAATTATCCTGGAACGGCATACTTGCGCCCTGTGCTGCCAGAATCAGGTTTCTGTTGGCATAGAAAGTAGACTTTTCTTTAAATTCTTTACCCCAAGTTGGTGTGCCAGGCGGAACCCAGTTATTCGCAATCGGGCGGTCGCCCAGGTGTGTAATATGCATCGTTGCACCATGGATAAAGCCAAGGTTTGAATGGTCAAAGAAGTCGCCATTAAAGTCGTCAATTTGCGCACCTAAAGCACCAGCACCACCGTAAAGGTTGAACTCTTTATCATCAAAGAATCCTCGTGCACGGCCAAGGTATGTTTGGTACGCATAGTTTTTACCAACAACACCCGTTCCAGTCTTTGCATCATAAGGAGTACCTAATTGAGAGTTCAATAGGATTTTAATGTTGTTCATCTGGTAAGCAGATACAACAACAACTTCAGCAGGCTGGATGAATTCTTCGCCTGTACGCGTATCCACATATAGGACACCAGTTGCACGGCCGTTAGTATGGATTACTTTTCGAACAACTGAGTGTGTACGGACTTCAAAATTACCAGTTTCTTTGGCAACAGGTAGAACGGTTACTACTGGTGAAGCTTTTGCGCCATATTCACAGCCAAAACGCTCACAGAAACCACAATACTGACAAGCTGAACGGCTTACACCATCAGGATTGGTGTAATTTTGTGACAGGTTGTTTGAAGGCATATGGTACGGATGATAGCCAAGTTTTTTGCTTGCCTCTTTAAACAACTTAGTAACAGGTGTTTCAATCATCGGTGGATTCGGATACTCGATTTGCGGCGAACCTGGCAATGGATTCGGTTCACCTGATATTCCGGTCATCAGATCAAATTTATCAAAATAAGGCTTAAGTTCATCATAAGTGATACCCCAATCCTGCAATTGCATTCCTTGAGGAATCTTATCTTTTCCATACCGTTCAACCGTTTTAGAATAAATTTCAAAATCGTATGGAAGGAAGCGGAATGTTTGCCCGTTCCAGTGCATTCCAGAACCGCCGACACCGTCTCCAATCAGGAAAGAACCCCATTCGCGATAAGGCAGTGCTTTTTGATTCATATTGTGACGGAACGTAACTGTTTCCTTTGACATATCCTGCATCATTTCTTTGCGTTCAGCATAACGCACTTCGTCATGAGCCATAAAGTAATCCTCGGTTGAACGCTCTTTACCGCGTTCAATGCCAACTACTTTATAACCTTTACGAGTTAATTCAGCTGCGATGATTCCTCCAACCCAGCCTACCCCAACTAATACTATGTCCGTTTTTGGTAATTCTGTAGCCATTCTTTTTCACCCTTTATCCTTAATGTTTATGTTGAGAATTCAAAGCTTTTGGTTCCACAACGACAAATTGATCTTTTCCTAAATGGGTATACGCACCCTGGTGTCCAGGGAAGTTCTTCATCTTCCAGCCGGCCATATCTTTATTTCCGCCGTACATTGGATCAGCATAAGCGCCTTCAATCGTAACTTTGCGTAATAAAGTAAAGAAGAATTTAGAAGTAACTGAACCATTGATTTTCACTTTATCAGCTTCAAAATCTGTTAAAATTTCAATCTGTTGATCTTCTTCCAATTCAGGAAATTTAGCCTTGAAACGTTTATTTGCTTCGTCATTTAAGGCCATGATGCCAAGATCGAATATCTCCTGCCGCTTTAAGTGAGTCTGGTATCCCTGCTCAGGTACAGCTTCACCAGGAGAGAATGGACCCGACATATATTCCTTCGTGTTCAAACCAAACGGACCTGCCATCTGGTGATCAATATAGTAGGCAACCAATAATTCCTTTGCGCCAGGGCCCGCTTCTGTTTTCGGGAAAATGACTTCTGCAGCTGCATCGACAACTTGAAATTGCTCCGGAGTGAAGTACATTAATGCTTGATTTGGGTTCGCCGCAGCCTGTGAATGATCAACGGCAGGCTGTGATACCGGAGCTGCTGGTTTGTCTCCAAGCAAGCTTCCAAGTGCGCCTCCGAGTACAACGCCTCCAACAGTCAGACCAGAGTTCCGGATAAAGGTACGTCTTGTCGACTTGATTTCTTTTTTTACAACTTCTTTTTCAGACAATGATAATTCCCCCATCTATTTTCGTTTAAAAGACCAACTCGAAACTAAAATACTTATTTCAAACAATACCAATAACGGGATAATAATCAGGAAATCAGAGATTAAATCCGGTGGCGAAATAAAAACGCCTACAATTACCAGTACAAAATAAGCGAGTTTCCTCATTTTCCGCAAATAATTCGGAGTGATAATCCCCAGCTTCGTCAGGAAAAGTACGACAACCGGCATTTCAAAAACAATTGCAACTGGAATAATCAGATTGAACATAAACGTAAAATACTGGTTCATTCCATATGTTTCTGTTGCACCTATTGTTTGATTGATCGTTGACATGAATTCCATCATTAAAGGGAATAAGATAAAGTAACTAAAGCATGCACCTGCCACAAATAAGAAAAATGATACGGGAATATAAAAAAAGGTTCCTTTAGATTCTTTGTCCGTCATCCCGGGTTTTACAAAGAGCCAGACTTGGTGCAGTGCAATTGGTAAAGTAATTAGAATTGAAATGATGATGGCGCACTTAAAATAAATAAGTATGCCATCAGTAAAACTAAAAACATTCCAATCTATATTTACAGCGGCAGGCTGTGATTTTATAAAGTTTAATAACTTTGATGCAACACTGAAGCCTATTCCTAAAGACACTAAAAACGACACGACAACAATAATTAATCGTTTTCTTAACTCCGTTAAATGCTCCTCGAGCGTAAATTCCTTATCCATTTGTTGACCACCCGTTAAATTATGTAGTAAATTCATCCTCCGCTCTCTTACTTCGATGCAAGATTTTTATGTGTTAGAATATCGATATAATAATAGTCAGAATTTTTATTTTTTAAAAATAACAAACCTAAGTATTTATGTTGACATTCTGGTTGCATAAAAGGCGATAAATCGAAATAAAAGTAATAATTTTGACAAACTTCAACAAAATATTACTATTTTCAACACAGATATAGTAATATAAACGTATTGACATTCCAGTTTCTTGTATTATTATACTCCTCAAAAACTATTTGTAAATAAGTTATTTAACTTGTTTACGTTATATTATGATAGAAAGGAGGAAGATTATGAGTGGACATAGCTTTATGACTGAACATAACAAGTCAGAAATCAGGATGATGAATCAAATCCTGCTCGCCTTAGTGATAATGACCAACTTTGGCTTTTATCTGTTTTTGGGCCATGCACAGTTTCCATGGTTCGCATACTTGGGTGCAGCAGTAGGTTTATCTATCATATTATTATGTTGGACAGGAAAAAAATTCATGTTATTTATAACTGCTTTGCTGGTTTCTACGACAATTTTTTTGATCGTCTATAACTGGAGTGCAATTTTTTCAGTTCACTAACATTAAAGCCACCCGGCTGATTATTTAAGTTGTTCTCTATCTTTTTTAATAAAATTTAATGAAATATGTACGGATCTCAAATTGTATACAAACAAACAAACAAATGAACAAATCAAAAAAGGGCTTTCACTATGAAAGTCCTTTTTTGCTATTTTTAAAAATCATCTTTTTTATAGATGATGGACATAGCTTAATGATTTATTTATGGAAATTTTATTGACATTTGGAATTTATTTATGTTTTAATCAAAAAACCGGGCATATTTCCTTATTTTCGAAAATAAAGGCAAATTTTATTTAGTTCATATGTACTAAAATAAAAAAGGCAGAATGTTCTATGACGTCAGTGAACCTGTTGTACATAAACAAACACCTTTGCTTTGTGAAGTTTTGTAGTTATTTAGTAGCGAACCTGCTATAAACTAAACGCTTCCTGTTTATAGGTAGGATTACCTAAAACAGCAGCGTTTTTTTATATAATGAAAAGAAAGGAAAAAAATGTAGTAAATAATGCATCAAGATATTACACATATAGAAAGGAATAGGAATAACATATGCTTTCGTTTTTTAAACTTAACATCAAGAATAAACTTATCATCGCTTTTTCATTAGTTCTATTAATACCAACAATCGCGATTGGATTAATATCTTACCAATCAGCAAAATCAAAAGTTGAGGGCCAAATTCTCAATGCAGCCAGTGAAAATGTGAAATTAATCAATCAAAATGTAACTCTATTTTTTGAAGATAAAATGAAAGTGGTAGATTACTTATCTGGTTCTTTTACAAATGACCAGTTTGATCAATCACAAATCACAAACACAACAAAGAAGCTTGTCGATTTTAGTGAAGTATATCCGGAAATTGAAAATGTCTATATAGGTACGAATACAGGTGCTTTATTAAGCTCTTCAGAACAAGAATCAGGCGACCCGGAAGAAAAAATTTGGTTTCAACAAGCGACTGATAATTCAGGAAAAGTGATTATCACTGATCCTGTTGAGGATAAAAGTTCAGGCCTGGTGACCATCACTCTGGCAAAAACACTGAACGACAACAGCGGCGTAGTTGCTTTTGACGTTAACATTGACACTCTCGCAGCGATGGTCAATGAGGCAAAAATAGGTAATGAAGGTTACCCTCAGGTGCTGGATAAAAACAGCAAATTTTTGATTCACCCGAAGCAGCCAGTAGGTGCGGATGCTAACGGCGCTGAGCATAAATACATGTATGATCATGATTCAGGCCAAACAGCATACATGCTTGACGGCGAAGAAAAAAAGCTGATGTTTGAAACGAATAAAGTAACGGGATGGAAAATTTCCGGAACGATGTATTCATCGGAAATAGACGTAGAGGCGCGCCCAATTTTAGTCACAACATTTATTGTCATCTTAGTAGCATTGGTACTTGCCACCATTCTAGTGTTTTTTATTATTAAATCAATCAGCAGTCCTTTAAAAACCTTGATGGAAGCTACAGAAAAAATCAATCAAGGCAGTCTTGATGAAAAGATTGAAATTACATCGAATGATGAGCTGGGGCAATTGGGACAAAGCTTTAATGTTATGGTAGATTCTCTTCGTTCCGTGTTAAGCCAGGTTAATAAATCGGCTAATACGTTAACAGCATCTTCAGAAGAATTAACGGCTATTGCGGAACAAAGCAGCCTTTCTGCACAGCAAGTTGCGGCGGCAACCCAACAGATTGCTGCAGGTGCTGATGAACAACTTAACAGCATTAATGGAGCGGCCACTGCTGTTAATCAATTGTCTGTAGGTATTGAACAAATTGCCGCAAACAGCAGTGAAGTATCCGAATTGACACAACATACACTGCAAATATCCACTGATGGTGCCAACAGTGTTGAAGGTGTGATCACTCATATGAATGATATCCACCAAACTGTACAAAGTACATCTGCGATTATCCAAAACCTTGGTGATAGATCTAAGGAAATTGTTGGAATTGTATCGATCATTACGGAAATTGCAGGACAAACGAATTTACTTGCATTGAATGCAGCAATTGAAGCAGCTCGTGCCGGAGAACATGGCCAAGGTTTTGCCGTTGTGGCAGATGAAGTAAGAAAGCTGGCAGAACAATCATCTGCTTCAGCACAACAAATATCTGAACTGATCGGAGCCATCCAGAAAGAAACTGACCAGGCTGTTTCTTCAATGCTAATCGGTACAGAAAAAGTAGCAGACGGTGTTGTCAAAACGCAAAAATTCGGAGAATTATTCCAAATGATTGAGCAAGGGGTCTCCCAGGTCAGTGATAAGGTCCAGGAGGTTGCAACCTCTATCACACAGATGTCGGAAGGCAGCAATCAAATAGTTGAAGCGATTGACGTAGTAAAAGGAGTAGCAGAAGAAGGGGCTACTACAAGCCAGCAGAATGCGGCTTCCAGCCAGGAACAACTTGCCACGATGGAAGAGGTTTCCGCATCTGCACAATCTTTATCTGTTCTGGCTGAAGATATGCAATCGACTTTAGTGAGATTTAAATTATAGAAGCAGATCAGTTGTGTCGGTAATGATCACTTGATCAATATCAGGAAATAAACAGTCATCCATTGTTATGGATGGCTTTTTGGATTATAGGAAAAGTATAAACTTTTCCAATTATAAGTGGGCGTTTTAATGTCCATCTCCGACATTGTTGACCTGGCGCTTCCAGGGCTGAACAGTAGGAACAAACGGCTTTTGGCTTGTTTCCGCAAGGCGTTGGCTCTTTTTTACTATTCAGTTGACACACATGATTATTCCATAGGTATACTCAAAAGAAGGGCTTTTTGCCCGTCAGAACGAAATCTTCTTTAGAGATTTAAATACATATACTTGGGGTGAAGAGTTGTTAACCTACATACGAATCGTTATGCTGTTGCTGCTAACCTTCATATATTACTTGAAAATACCTGAACAAAATAATGTTCTGAAATTTTATGTAATAGCTGCAGCACTCATTTATTTGTTTAACCATTTCCGCCTCTATTCAATAAAAGGCGAAAAGCAGCTGACCGTGATTATAATTGTGGATGCCTTAATTAGTTTTTCATTTGGGTTTTTATTTCCGGGCTCCACTTTGTATTTAATTTTATTGGGAGTTGTTACAGTAACCTTGTTTATTGGCATTTCAAACAAAACGATGTTAGCACTGAGTATGGGGTTATTTTCGCTTTTATGGGCAGGCATGATGTTTTACTGGTGGAGGACAATTGGTTCCTTCTATTTTTGGGAAAATTTAATTAGTTTTTCATTTGTGGTATTTGGGGCAGTTGTCGGCGATCTGATCCGTAAATTGCATGCAGCACTGGATACTTTGAACAAACAATATGATCAAGTGAATATTTCCCATCGGGCGTTATCGGAAGCACACGGGCAGCTTGAGATTTATTCGAAACAAGTAGAAGAACTGACAACGATTCGCGAACGCAACCGGGTTGCCAGGGAAATTCATGATACGGTTGGTCATAAGATGACCGCCTTACTTGTGCAATTACAGCTCGGGCGAGAATTATTAAAGTTGGATGTGCACACGGCTGAAGAGAAATTAGTCGTTTGTGAGCAATTGGCCCGGGATGCTCTCCAGGAAATCCGGTTTTCAGTGCGAACTCTGCACGACGATGAAGGAGAGCAACTAACACTTATTCAATCAATCCGCAAATTATTGGATGATTTTTATAAAACGGCAGAATTAGCAACGGTATTCGAGCTCAAAGGTGATCCTGCTACCATTCCTGTATCGCTTCAGCCTACGATCATCAGAACGATTCAGGAAGCACTAACGAATGCTAAAAGACATGGAAACGCCGCCGCTTTTTTTCTGAACATAGAATGCTCAGGGGAAGAGGTCATCTTATTAACAAAGGATAACGGAACAGGAGTTAAATCGATTGAGCCGGGATTTGGTCTGATAAATATGAGAGAACGGATTGAAGAGCATGGAGGATCGGTTTTATTTGAGAGTATAGAAGGAGAAGGTTTTCGGATGAGAGCACAATTTCCGCTTCTGCAAAGAAAGTGGATCTCGGGAGGCAGCAAATGATAAAAGTTATAATTGTTGATGATCAGCCGTTGATCAGGGATGGGTTGGCTACACTTCTCGGACTGAGGCCGGAGCTTGAAATTATTGGGACGGCAGGTGATGGTCTTGAAGCTTATGAAAAAGTTAAAAAACTAAATCCAGATATAGTATTAATGGATATTCGCATGCCAGGTACAAGCGGCGTGGAAGGAGCAAGTTTAATTACGAAAAACACAACTGGAACTAAAGTGTTAATGTTAACAACTTTTAAAGATAGTGCACTTATTTTTACAGCATTAGAGGAAGGTGCAAGTGGATATTTATTAAAAGATATGTCTACAGATACGATCGTGAAAGCGATTATGACAGTGCAGTCTGGGGGACTGGTTTTACCGCCTGATATTACGGCTCAAATGCTTATAGAGTTAAAGAAATCAAGAGAGTTAAAAAGTCCGAACGAAAGGGTGACGGCGCCAAAGGCTTTAGACGAACTTACTGAGCGGGAATTAGATGTTCTTCGCCAGCTCGGATATGGCTTCAGCAATAAAGAAATTGCTGCCACTCTTTTTATTACTGAAGGAACAGTAAAAAACCATGTCTCTAATCTTATTAATAAGCTCGGATTACGTGACCGTACCCAAGCAGCTATTTTTGCGGTTCGTTATGGAATCACTGTTTTTGAATGATGATCCGCTGTGTATCGGCACATGACTTTTAGCATATCGGAAATTCTAAAAGGCCTGCGTAAGGTCTTTTTTTTTTGCGAATTTCTACCTTGCGCTACATGGAGAATACGCCATAAAGAAATAAAATGAAATTAGATATTGAGAAGAGGGAGTGACACATACATGTTAGTGGTTGATGACATCAAAAAATCATTTGGCCAGAAAGAGGTAGTGCGCGGCGTTTCATTCACAGTCCAAAAAGGGGAAGCTTTTGGGTTATTAGGACCAAATGGCGCTGGGAAATCAACGACAATCAGCATGATTTGCGGATTGCTTTCGTACGACTCTGGAGAGATTACCGTTGGTGGAAACTCAGTTAAGAATAATACGATGGCAGTTAAAAAGAAAATAGGGGTTGTCCCACAGGAGATTGCATTATACCCGACGATGTCAGCAAGGGATAACTTGCTTTTCTGGGGAAGAATGTATGGCTTAACGGGTTCGCAAACGAAAAAACGTGCAGAAGCGGTGCTTGATTATGTAGGACTCCGTGACCGGGCTAAAGATAAGATTGAAACCTTTTCGGGAGGAATGAAACGACGAATTAATATTGGTGCTTCTTTAATGCATGAACCTGAATTGTTGATTATGGACGAACCAACTGTTGGAATTGATCCGCAATCGAGAAATCATATTTTGCAAACTATCCAACAATTAAATCAGAATGGGATGACGGTCATATATACGAGCCACTACATGGAAGAGGTTGATTTTTTATGTGACCGGATCGGCATTGTTGATCAAGGTAAAATGATCGCTCTTGGTACAAAAGCAGATTTGTGCAATCGTCTTGCGGGAGGGACCGCTATAAAATTGCGTGTAAGTCGCTTAAATGATGGCTTTATCACATGCGTGAAAGAAATGCCAGAGGTGGCGAGAATCATCACGAATGATGAAAATGATTCACTCGATATTTTTGTTAGCAGCCACCAGCATGTGGTGGGTGAAATCATGTCTTGCGCTGTCAAGAATCATGTCCAAGTCCAATCCTTTGAAGTTCAAGAGCCTAATTTAGAAAATCTCTTTTTATCATTAACCGGACGATCGCTGCGTGATTAGGAGGAATGAAGTTGAAGAGTTTACTTATTGCCTGGAAGGACTTTAAGATCCGTTTGGCAGACCGTAAAGGATTTTTGACGATGATTTTTATGCCGCTTTTGCTGACGGCCATTTTAGGTACTGCCTTAAGTTCGGTTATGGGAGGCGATGGTGGTTTTAGAGAAACAACACTGGGATTGTACCAAAGTGACCAAGATCCGCTGGCGGAAACGTTCAACAAAGACGTTTTAGCAGAAATATCTTTCATCAAAGTGAAAATCGTGAAAAGTGAACAAAAACTGAAAGAAATGGTACGTGATGAAAAAATAGATATAGGTATGGTCTTTCCGAAACAATGGAGCAGTAATCTGGATAAAGGCGAGTTGAGGGAAGTCGCTATTTTTTCTCAATCTGAAAACCAATTGAAAGCGTCGGTAATTGAATCGGTATTGCAGTCCTTTAGTGAGCGCGTCAAGACCGTTTCCGTCACCGCCAACACAGTGATCACTGACTTGACTGAGTCTGCAGCTGTTGCATCAGGTAAAGTCAATATCCGAGATGCTGCAACAGTAATCGCGTCAGACTTGAGTCATACCGCAAAAAATGACGTTCAAATAAACGAGAGATCGATTGGTGAAAAACTTGTTTCAGCCATGCAATATTACGCGGCGGGGATGGCAGCAATGTTTATGTTGTTCAATGCAACAATTGGAGCAAAATCTATTATTGAGGAGCGTGCAACAGAGACATTATCCCGATTAATGATATCTCCGACAAGTAATATATCGATTCTGTTTGGAAAATTTTTAGGCACGCTTTTATTTGCGAACATCCAGCTTTTGATATTCTTTACGGCAACTACTCTATTCTTTAATGTCAATTGGGGCGATAATGTACTGCAGGTTATTGCAGTGGGTATTTCTTATTCTGTCGCTGTTTCTGGATTATCAATGATGTTAGCTGCTGTTATTTCAGACGCCAAAGCGACGGATGTTATAAGCGGTGTTGGTATTCAAATTTTCGCTATTTTAGGAGGATCAATGCTTCCCATTTATGTATTCCCTGATACGCTCAAGACTCTGGCAAATATTACCCCAAATAAATGGGCGCTAACAAGTTTTTTAGAAATCATGTCGGGTACGGCATGGCACGAGCTATCAGTACCAATCGTTGTATTGCTGATGATGGGCCTTGTATCGTTAGCAATTGGTACATGGCGATTGAGGGCAGGTTAAGGAGGAAAACGGATGAGGAAGATGTGGGCGATTTGTAGAATGGAAATACAGAGGTTACTAAAAAAACGGCAAAGTTATCTTCTTATGTTTGCAATGCCATTATTGTTCACTTTCATTTTTGGATCGCTTTTCGGTACAGATGTTGAGGAGAAAATGATAGTTCTGTTTGTCGATCAGGATAGATCAGTCCTGTCTCAATCTTTATTCGACCAGATTGAAGAGAATAATACCCTTTTTGAGATTCGGAAAAGTTCTTCGAAAAAAGCAAAACAAATGCTCGAGTCAAAGGAGATGGGCGGAGCAATTATTGTATCAAAAGGGTTTCAAGAACGTATGCTTGCAAAGCAAGCGCCGAATGTCACTTTTCAGCATATTCCGGAGTTCTCTTCAACATCTACGATTACCCAAATTTTATCCAATAAGCTTGTGAAGATGAAACTGGAGGTTTTAGCATCAAATAAGTGGAGTGAACACAGCGGTGAAGCCTGGCAAGTGATGTTTGAACGATTGAAAAACGCGCCGCAAACAAAGCCTTTAGCTATTGATAAAATAAACATCGACGAGAAAGCTACAGCACCACAAATGAGCGGAATATCTGCGAGTGCTTCGGGCTTTTCGATTATGTTTGTCATGATTGTGATGATGAGTGTCACCGGCACGATTTTGGAGGCGCGGAAAAATGGAGTTTGGTATCGTATGTTATCTACTCCTGCTTCAAGACTTGAAATTTCCACCGGTTATCTATTGTCTTTCTTCCTGATTGGTTGGATTCAGTTCGGTGCTTTGATGATCTTTACTCATTTTCTGTTCGGTGTACAATGGGGAGACCCATTTGCTGTCATCCTATTAGTTTCAGCTATGTTGTTTGCTATCGTCGGTTTAGGCTTATTGATTGCAGGAATGGTAAATACGGTAGAGCAGCAATCTTCAATCGGAAATATAGTTGTCGTTGCTACTTGTATGGTGAGCGGTGTCTATTGGCCGCTTGAAATTGAACCGGTGTTTATGCAAAAAATCGCAGAATTTTTACCACAAACATGGGCGATCAGAGGCTTCACGGATCTTGTCGCAACTGGAGGCACTCTCCTGGATGTGCTCGATAATGTCGCGATCCTGCTTGTATTTTCCTTATTATTCTTGTTTATTGCAATGAGGAGAATCAAGTTTGAATAAGAACTGTATGCAGTGGTTTAACAATTGGCACGGGGAAATCCTTTGCCAATTTTCTTATTTTATAAAAAATTTTTTAGATAAATAGTTGTATGTCATTACAAAAAAAGAGATACTTCTGTCATAGGTAAAAATTCATAATAAAATCTAATATTTTACATCAATTTTACAAACGATTAATATTAATGCAGTAACTTATAAATAAGAGCATTTGATTATTTTTGGATGGTGTTTATCCATGAATCAACCTCGCATCTACATCCATCTGTGAAATTCATTCCTAACTCTATTACATTGTATTCTAACCCTTATTTTTCACTTCAGGACAGCTTAGTTCTTTGCCTTAAAAAGTTTAATTGGAAGGAACAGTTCATAATCTACAAGCTGAGCAAAGTAGATGATGGTTTCGGTGTGCGACGCCGGAAAATTTTCCTATTTTAATAGAAAAGGAGAATGTCCTGCTTGAGCAATATTAAACATTGCGCGGTATATTGGAGTTCATGGTGTCAAAGTGATAATCTGGCAAAACAAGAATTTCTTATAGAAAAAAACTCATATATGGAAATGAAGGTGTCTTTATGCACATAACTATTGGAGATATTGCAGAGGAAATTAAAACCGTAACTCCTTCAACAAAATGTGAGGAAGTCTACAGGATGTTTAATGAAATTCCATCTTTAGAGGGAATTGTTGTATGTTCGGACGAACAGCCAGTTGGACTGGTCATGAAAACCCATTTTTATCAAAAGCTTTCTACTAAATATGGCTTTGACCTTTTTATGAAACGAACCATCGACCTCGTCATGGACCAGGAACTATTGACGGTTGATTACTCTGTGCCAATTGCGGAAGTTAGTGCGCTTGCGATGAATCGAAAACAGGGAAATATTTATGACTGCGTTATTGTTACCAAAAAGGACCGCATGTATGGAATTGTAAGCATACGGGAATTGTTGATCAAATTGTCAGAGGTGCAAATTCGCATTGCACGTTACTCCAATCCGCTTACCGGTCTGCCGGGAAATTCCGTCATTGAGGAAACATTACAGGAAGTATTATCCTACAGGAGCTTTAGTGTCCTCTATATCGACATCGACTCATTTAAAGTTTTTAACGATACATATGGCTTTAGAGAAGGGGATGAATTAATTCGCGAAACAGCTAATATTGTAACGGAGACGATTCTAACTGCTGATAACGAACCTTCATTTGTTGGACATATTGGCGGCGATGATTTTATTGCAGTTATTCCACATTTTCATCATGAAGGAATATGCAATTCAATCATCACTCGCTTCGACAATTCGATCCACCGTTTTTATTCAAAGGAAGATTTGGAAAAAGGTTATGTGCAAGCAATCAGCAGACAGGGAATACTTGAAAATGTCCCTCTGGTAAGTATTTCGATTGCAGTCATTCAAAATACTAATAATTCACTTACAACAGTCGAGCAATTAAGCAAAAAAGCTGCTAAAGTGAAAAAAAGATGTAAGGCTGTTAAGAAGAGCGTGTTTCTTACCCTTGAAGATTTGGATGAAGAGTTCATTAAATTAGTCTAATGCAAAAAACCCTCGCGAGCCGTGAGGGTTTTTTTGACAAATCCTATTAGATTAGTCCGGTTAAGGAAGAAATTGTTTATCAGGCAAATTCTTTGCATTTAGTAGGGTGTGATAATGGCAAACTCCCATCAATTAATGTTGGTTTCGGTTTTCCAAGTCCAAAGCCCTGACCCATCTGAACTCCTAGGTTCTGTAAAAATCTCAGCTCTGATAATGTCTCAATTCCCTCTGCTATGATCAATGTTTCAGATTGCGATGCAAATTCCAAAAGCAGTTCGACTAAATGTTGCTGCGCCGGATGTTCACTGATATTTCGAATCAGAGATTTGTCTAACTTTATAAATTCCGGTTTTAAATAAACCAGCGTTTTTAAGCTGTTATAGCCCGTCCCTGCATCATCTACTGCAATGCGAAATCCCTGCTCCCGATAATGCTCAATCATTCTTTCGAACTGGCTATAGTCAATGACGGCTTCTTTTTCAGTAAGCTCCAACACAATCTGGTTTGGAGAAAGATTGTGTTTAGCAAGCAATTCCAGCGTTTTGCCGCTTTGATAAGCAGGATCTGCCAGCACTTGAGGCTGGATGTTAAGGAACACGAGTTTGTCCTTGTGATATTGTGAGCTATTAATTTGTTCAGAGTATCTTTCAAGAGAAAGATTACGCAAAAAATGTTCTACTAAAAAGATGTCGCGGCTTTTACCCACATAGTCATAGAACTTTTCTGTCGTCGAGAACAGCGGGGTAGTTTGCGGGCGGTTTAGAATTTCAAATCCAATTGTCCGGCCTTCTTCTAATGAAAGGATTGGCTGAAATACAGTATTTACTTTTTCAGCTTGCATAAGCCTCTGGAGTTCTTCATTTTTTTTAAATTCTTGATAGAGAACATCCCGGTTAGATTTTAGAAAACCAAGGAAACTTATACAATTAATCATGCGGTTATTTTTCATACGTTCACCTTGTTGAAAATTGTCGATTATATACTATTATTATAGTTCTTTAATTCCTTTTGCTATTTTAAATGTTTGTTAAATTTAAGTAAATGCTCAACTATTTACCTGAGTTGGTATTTACCAAGTTACTTAATAAAAATGTATATGTACAAAACTCCACCGAACTCCCCCGGCAGATGAGAAAATCAATCAAATGGTATCTATTCATTCTAGAGATGTTATAAGGAACAAAGTGGTAATGAAAAACACAACATCTATCAGCGTTATTTGTTGGTTTTAATAGGTCAAAATACCTATATTCGTATATGGTATAATGGATATACAATTCTAAAAAAACTTCCAGTATATTTGGGGTGGAGAGAGCAAATGCGGTTAATCACGTTAGATAGATGTGAATCGGGAATAAAATTAGGCCAATCCATTTATAATCAGAACGGACAAATCCTTTTAGCAAAAGGGACAGAGCTGACAGATGGCTTAATTGAACGATTAATAAAATTTAATATTTCTACAGTTTACATAGAAGATGAAGCATCAGAAGGAATTGAAATCATTGAGTCCATTCCCGCGGAGTTACGTACAGAAGCTGTAAATGTAATAACAGAAGGGTTAACAACCATTGCCGGTTTACAGAAAAACAACGCAAATATTGAGGGAATGATGAAAACTGGCAGAGCGATACGAAGCTTTCAAAAAATATTTAAAGATATCCTAAGTTGTTTAACCGACAATCCGACTGCACTTAATTTATTGGCAACGACCAAGGCACATGATAATTATGTGTATACACACAGTCTTAATGTAAGCATATACGCCTGCCAGTTGGCCTTAGAGAACGGGCTGCCGCTTAAGAACATTGAAGAACTTGGATTGGGGGCAATGTTGCATGATGTGGGAAAGATGTATATCTCACCGGAGATTTTACATAAACCTGGAAATTTAACAGCAGAGGAATATAAGCATGTAAAGACTCATACCGAGCTGGGGTTTGACATTCTTCGCAAGATTCATGAAATCCCTTTACCTGTTTCCCATTGTGCACTTCAACATCATGAAAGAAACGATGGGTCTGGATATCCGCGAGGTTTAAAGGGAAACGAAATCCATAATTACGCAAAAATCCTCAGTGTGGCAGATGTATTTGATGCATCGACAAGTCATCGTGTCTACAGACCAGCGATGCTGCCACATAAAGGTATTGAATTGCTTTACGCCGGGAGCGGCACCAAGTTTGAAAGTAAACAAGTTGAACTATTTAAAAATTGTATTGCTATCTATCCGCAAGGACTAACCGTAAGACTAAATGACGGAAGAACCGGAATCGTCAGCAAATATAATTTTAATGCAGTTGGGCGCCCTGAGATCAGAATTATCAGGAACGAAGATGACCAGGAAGTCAAACCATACGAAATCGATTTATCAGCTAATGAAAATTTAACTGTTGAAATTGTAGATGCAGATGCATTGTTATATTGATAAGTAAAGAAAAACCCGTGATACATGGGTTTTTCTTGCTTCAGGACGGGTGTCCAAGTGAGTTAGGGCTTTAAATGTCACACATTATGGTTTCACTTAAATAAAGCGGGCTTTTGCTTGAATCAACTCGAGTTTTCGCTTAAACAGCTGAATGAATAAACTACTCCTCTATATCCTCTGTAATTCCAATAAAAACATCTTGCACAACTAATTTTTTCCATGCCCAACAAACACCTTGAAATTATAGAAAATTAGTGTATAATTCAATAAAGGTCAAAGTTAGTCAAAGTCAAACAGCGAAATTAGGACCATTAAAAATGATAATAACAATAAAAGGAGGAGTCACAGGATGTATTGTGAAAGATGTAATGAAAATCACGCTACTATTAAGTTAAGTATGAATCTGAACGGCCAATACCATGAATTAAAATTGTGCTCCACTTGCTATAAAGAAGAGCGTAATAAACTTGGTGCAGCCATGGGTGGAATGAATTTTGGGAATGATCCATTTGAAGGCTTCTCTCATTCATCTAAGCCATTTGATAAAGTTAAACAGCCAGAAGCAGGACGCAAACAACAAAGTGGCGGTGGAGGATTGATCGGGCAATACGGACGCAATCTTACGGATGCTGCAAAAGCTGGCCTTGTTGACCCCGTGATCGGGCGCGATAAAGAAGTAAGCAGAGTTATCGAAATTTTAAACCGCCGCAATAAAAATAACCCGGTCCTGATTGGGGAACCAGGTGTCGGTAAAACCGCTATTGCAGAAGGCTTGGCTTCAAAAATTGCTGAAGGTTCTGTCCCGGCTAAACTCCGCAACAAAGTAGTTTATATGCTTGATGTTGCTTCCTTGGTTTCTAATACAGGTATCCGCGGCCAATTCGAAGAGCGCATGAAGCAGCTGATTTCTGAATTGCAGGAACGAAAAAATGTGATTTTATTTATCGATGAAATTCACCAAATCGTTGGAGCGGGATCTGCTGAAGGCTCGATGGACGCAGGAAATATCCTGAAGCCTGCGCTTGCACGCGGTGAATTGCAGCTTGTTGGGGCAACTACCCTTTCAGAGTATAGAAAGATTGAAAAAGATGGCGCGCTTGAACGCCGATTCCAACCCGTTCAAGTTGATGAGCCGACTACTGAAGAAGCGTTAGCGATTTTACATGGCTTAAAAGAGAGTTACGAAACGTATCATGAAGTCACATACAGTGATGAAGCCCTTAAAGCAGCTGTGGAGCTTTCACATCGCTATATCCAGGACCGCTTCCTGCCTGACAAAGCCATCGACTTGATGGATGAAGCAGGATCAAAACTCAATTTGACGATTGAGGGCGGCAATGAAGATCATGTAAGAGAGCGGCTTGCGCAAATTCATCAAGAAAAAGAAGAAGCGTTAAACGAAGAAGCTTATGAAAAAGCAGCTGCACTTCGCGATGAAGAAGCAAACTTAGAAAAGCTTCTTCAGACAGGACTAAACACCGAACGTCTGATTGTATCTGTCGAAGATATTCAAAGCATCATCGAAGAAAAAACCGGCATTCCTGTTGGGAAACTCCAGGAAGACGAGCAAATCAGAATGGTCCACCTTCAAGAAGGAATTTCCAAGAAGGTAATTGGGCAGGAAGAAGCTGTGAAAAAAGTAAGTAAGGCGATCCGCCGAAGCCGCGCCGGACTAAAATCGAAAAACCGCCCAATCGGTTCATTCCTATTTGTAGGTCCAACCGGTGTAGGGAAAACTGAGCTATCAAAAGCACTTGCTGAAGAATTATTCGGCGATAAAGAATCCATGATCCGCCTTGATATGAGTGAATTCATGGAAAAACACAGTGTTTCTAAATTAATTGGTTCACCTCCTGGATATGTAGGACATGAAGAAGCAGGGCAATTAACAGAAAAAGTACGCAGAAACCCATACAGTATTATTTTAATGGATGAAATTGAAAAAGCGCATCCAGATGTCATGCATATGTTCCTGCAAATTTTGGATGATGGCCGTCTAACTGACAGCCAGGGCCGCACTGTAAGCTTTAAAAATGCAGTTATTATCATGACAAGCAATGCAGGCGTTGGTGAAAAGCGCAATGTAATGGGCTTTGGTGCAAGCTCAGCTATTGAGGAAGCTTCAATCCTGCAATCGCTCGGGGGATTCTTCAAACCGGAATTCCTAAACCGATTTGACAGCATTATCGAATTCTCAGCATTGAAGAAAGAAGACCTGCTGCAAATTGTCGATATTATGTTGAAAGACCTGGATCAAACTCTCGCTTCACAAGGCTTAACCTTGGAAGTTTCAACTGAAGCGAAAGAAAAATTAGTTGCGCTTGGATACAATCCTGCTTTCGGTGCAAGACCGCTGCGCAGAGTCATCCAAGAACAACTTGAGGATGCAATTGCCGACTTTATCTTTGAACAACCTGAAGTGAAAGACTTCAAAGCAGTCGTTGAATCTGATCAAATCAAAATTATCGCAGTGTCTGCTATATAATCTTAAAAACGCCTCCCTTGGCTCTGGCCTGGTAGGCGTTTTTTTATTTATGCGTGCCCAGCAAGCCGTTAATTGCTAGTTGGTGAAAGTCCAACCCGAGTAAGTGTC